>JADGRD010000308.1 GCA_017881285.1 Pseudomonadota bacterium
GACGATTGTCGGCGCAAGGCGCGCGCCATCACCGCCTGCACCCTGGCGGCGCTGCCCGAGGTGCGCGCGCTTCTCGCCCAGGACGTGCAGATCGCCTTCGAGGCGGATCCCGCCGCCACGGGTACCGACGAGGTCGTCGCCTGCTACCCCGGACTCTACGCCATCGCCATCTTCCGCGCGGCCCATCGCCTGCTCGCGGAAGGCGGCGAGCTGCTCCCGCGCATGATGACCGAGTACGCGCACGGCCGCACCGGCATCGACATCCATCCCGGCGCCACCATCGGTTCGCCCTTCTTCATCGACCACGGCACCGGCATCGTCATCGGCGAAACCACCCGCATCGGCGACTCCGTGCGCATCTACCAGGGCGTGACCCTGGGTGCGCTGTCCATCAAGCGTCACCAGCCCGTCGCTACCGCCGGGGGCAAGCTGGTCGTGCCGCAACGCCACCCCACCATCGAGGACGACGTGGTCATCTACGCCAACGCCACCATCCTTGGGGGTGACACCGTGATCGGCAAGGGCGCCGTGGTCGGGGCCAACGCCTGGATTACCTATTCGGTGCCAGCCGGCCGGCGCGTGGGCGGCGGCTAGAGGCTTTCCCGGGAAAGCCGATGGCGATTTCGGCGCGCCTGGTGACCTTCCTGCGCAAGATCTCGGCGGAGATCCTGGAGGCGCAGAAACCGCTGCGCGTGATCCGGGCGCTCGATTGGCCCGACGAGGTCGAGCGCGACTTCTTCGCGCGCGGGGCCGCGGTCTTGCCCAAGCCGACGTACAGCGTGCCCCCGGGCGTGGCGGACGCGCTGGCCGCGTTCCAGGGGCTGGCGCGCCGGCTCCCGGGAGAGAACGAGATCGAGCGCTTCCTCTGCCGGACCTGCGATTCGATGTCGACCGCGGCCCGCATGTTGAGGAGCGTCGGCAGCCGTGACTTTTATCACCACTCGGTCGAGCTCTACGGCCGGCCGGCCGGACTGTCCTCCGACCGCCGCACCACCAATCTGGATCTGGCCCGGCACTTCGAGGAGGTGATCGCCGGCTTCTCGCCGCCGCCTTCCGCCGAGGACCAGGCCACGCTCGACGCGGAGGCCGCCGCCGGGTTCCTGCGCGAACGCTTCGCGGCCTTCTTTGCCGGGCATCCAGTGAAGGTCAAGGTCATCGATCACCTCGCGGGCACGGCCTCGAGCACCGGGGCCGAGATCCGTCTCAAGCGCGACGTGCGTTTCTCGCCGCGCGACTTGCGCCAGATCGAGGTCCATGAAGGGCAGGTGCACCGGGCCACCACGCTCAACGGCCGCGCCCAGCCGGTGGTCCCCTTCATCGGCGTGCCCTCGCCGCGCACCACGCGCACCCAGGAAGGGCTGGCGGTCTTCACCGAGTTCATCACCGGCTCGACCAGCCTGGCGCGCGTCCGGCGGCTGTGCGACCGGACGATCGCCATCCACCAGGCGGAAGGCGGCGCGAGTTTCCTCGACCTCTACCGTTTCTTCCGCGAACGGGGCAACGACGAGCACAATTCCTTCGATTGCGCCCGGCGCGTGGTGCGGGGTGGCCTGGTCGAGGGCGGCGCGCCTTTCACCAAGGACGGCTGCTATCTCGACGGCTTCCTGCGCGTGACCAATTTTTTGCGCATCGCCTTGACCAAGGGCCAGAGCCAGTTGGTCAGGCTGCTCTTCGCGGGCAAGCTGGCGGTCGACGACACGCCTCTCTTCGATCGCCTGGCGCGCGAGGGTGTGCTCGCCGAGCCCATCTACCTGCCGGCCTGGGCCAAGGATCTTTCGTTCCTGACCGCCTTCATGAGCTACACCGCTTTCCTCGGTCGCAGCGACCTGGCGGCCGAACAGCGCCGCCTGGAGGACCAGCTCGCCCGCGCCGAGGAAGACCTGGATTAGGGGTCATCCATTCTTGCGCCGCCACTGTTCGACCAGATCGTGCTGGTTCGAGGCGTGGTAGCTGGAGCGGACCAGGGGACCGGACTCGACGTGCGCGAAGCCCATGGCGAGCGCCTCATCCTTGAGCTGGCGGAACTCGTCAGGCGTCACGTGGCGTTCGACCGGCAGGTGCTGGCGCGATGGGCGCAGGTATTGGCCCAGGGTCAGGATGGCGACGCCCGCCGCGCGCAGGTCGCGCAGGGTCGCGCGAATCTCGTCCACACTCTCGCCGAGCCCGAGCATGAGGCCGCTCTTGGTGAGCGCCCCTCGTTTCCGCGCGTGGTCGAGGACCGCCAGTGATCGTTCGACGCTGGCTTGCACGCGCACCTGGCGGCTCAGGCGGGGCACGGTTTCGAGGTTGTGGGCAAAAACGTCCGGGCCGGCGTCGAGGACCGTGTCGACGGCATGGGTGTCGCCCTTGAAGTCGCTGACCAGCGCCTCCAGCACCATCGCCGGGCAGCGCGCCTTGACGGCGCGGATGGTGGTGGCCCAGTGGGCGGCGCCGCCGTCGGCGAGGTCGTCGCGGGTCACGCAGGTGATGACCGTGTGGGCGAGCCCGAGCTCGGCCAAGATGGTGGCCACGCGGTCGGGTTCCCCGGGGTCGGGTGGCAGCGGCCGACCGGTGGGCACGTCGCAGAACTTGCACGAACGTGTGCACAAGCCACCCAGGATCATGATGGTGAGGGACTTGGCGCTCCAGCACTCGCCGACATTGGGGCAGGAGGCGCTCTCACAGACCGTGTGCAGGCCGAGCGCGTGCACGCGCTCGCGCAGGTCGAAATACACCGGCCCCGAGGGCAGGCGAGCGCGAATCCACGGCGGGTGGTGCGGCCGCGCATCGACGGCGAGGGCCTCGGGCTGGCCCAGCACGCGCAGGCGTCGTGATCGGGTATCGACCGTCATGCTCACAGGCGAAATCTGCGCGATCCCGGGCCCGTTGTCGATGGCCGATCGCCCGCGCAATCCGGGGTGCCAGAGTTCTTGGATAGGCTGCTATGATGAACCGCTCCGATGCAGAGGACCATCATCGTTGGCGACGTTCACGGCTGTGCCGATGAGCTGCAACTTCTGCTGCGCCGGTGCGGTTACGCGCCAGGCGACCGTGTGGTGTTGGCTGGCGATCTGGTGGCCAAGGGCCCCGATTCCCAGGGCGTGGTGCAGTTTGCCCGCGAGAACGGCGTCCTCGCCGTGCTCGGGAACCACGACGCCTTCGCCCTCGGGCACCGCCACGAAGGCCACAAGCAAAACCACCAGGGCCGGCGCAGCTACATCGCCACCCTGCGCGCCGAGGATTGGGAGTACCTGCAGGCGCTGCCGCTCTATCTTCGGCTCGGTCCGGCCAAACCGGGCGAGCGCGAGTATCTCGTGGTCCACGCCGGCCTGGCGCCGGGTGTGCCGCTCGACCAGCAGAAACGGGAGCACATGCTGAGTTTGCGCAGCATCGCCATCACCGGCGAGCCGACCAGCCGTTTGCTCCTGCATTTTCCCTGGGCCGCGCGCTGGCCGGGACCGGAAAAGGTGGTGTTCGGTCACGATGCGGTTCGCGGGCTGCAACAGTGGCCGCTCGCTCTCGGTCTCGACACGGGCTGTGTCTATGGCCGCCTTCTGACCGCGCTCATTCTGCCCGAGGGCGAGCTCGTCCAACTGGCGGCGCTCAGACGCTACGCGGGCCGGTAGGGACCGTGCTAAAGTTGTCGGGCTTTGCTAGTTGAGCTCAAGAAGATCTATTCCTTCGAAGCCGCCCACCATCTGCCGCGCGTGCCAGCCGGGCACAAGTGCTCGCGCATGCATGGGCACAGCTACCGCGTCGAGATTGGGTTGCGCGGACCGGTCGATCCCCTGACGGGGTGGATGGTCGACTTCGCCATGATCGACGATGCCTGGGTGCCTCTCTTCCGGCAGTTCGATCATCACACGCTGAACGATACCGCTGAGCTGGACAACCCGACCTGCGAGAACCTGTGCGCGTTCATCTGGAATGCCATGGCGGCCAAGGTTCCGCACCTCGCGGCCGTGACGGTCTGGGAAACCGCGGACTCGTGTTGCACCCTGCGCGGCAGCGCGGGCTAGGAAAAGGCGGGCGTGAACCTTCTGCATTGCCTCACGCTGAATCTGTGGGGAGCCGAGCCGCCGCTCGCGGCGCGCATGGCCGTTGTCGCGCAGGGGCTGCGCGAGCTGTCGCCTGCCGTGGTGGCTTTGCAGGAGGTGCGGGAGGTTCCCTCGGACTTGCCCAATCAGGCCGAGGCCCTCGCGCAAGCGGCCGGCTACCAGCACGTCTTCGCGGCGGCCACCCCCCTCGGCGGCGGTCAAGAGGGCCTGGCTATTCTGGCGCGCGAGGAGATCCTCGAGCACGGTTCCCTGGAGCTGCCGCATGCGCGGCCGGAGGAGCGGCGCATTCTGCTTTCGGCGCGCGTGCGCCACGGCCAGGGCAGCGTATGGGTGCACACCACGCACCTGAACTACCGCCTGGCGCACGGCAAGCAGCGCGAGGATCAGGTCCAGGCCATCGAGGCGTCCATTGCCAGCCGCACCACGGAAGCGCCGCAGATCCTGATGGGCGACTTCAACGCGCGGCCAGAGGCCGACGAGATCCGCTGGCTGCGCGGCCAGGTCACGCTGGGCGGCCGGCGAACGTATTTTCAGGACGCCTGGGACCGCCTGCATCCCGGCGAAGCGGGATGGACCTGGGCGCGCGCGAATCCCTACACGGCAAAGCTCGCGTTCCTGGAACCGGATCGCCGTCTCGACTACATCTTCGTGACCCCCATGCGTGGCGACGGACGCGGAACCATCCATGCGTGCGAAATGGTCTTGCGCGAGCCGGCGGCGGGCCAGGTGTTCGCCTCCGATCACTTCGGTCTGAGGGCGGAGATTCAGATCGAGCCGACATGATGTTTCGCCTGGCCCAAGTCAGCGACCCGCATTTTCAGTGCTTCCGGCTGGCCAGCCTGCGTCAGCTCCTGGGCAAGCGCGCCGTGGGCGCGCTGAACCTGCTCCTGCGGCGCCGGCGCAAGCACCGCATGGAGCTCCTGCAGGCGCTGCTCGAGGACTTGCGCGGCCGGGCGTTCGACCACCTGGCCCTCACCGGCGATCTGTGCAACGTCGCCCTCGAGTCCGAGTGGTCCGCGGCCCTGCGCTGGATCGAGGCGACGGGACTTCCCGCGGATCGGGTGACGGTCATCCCCGGCAACCACGACGCCTACGTGCCCGAGGTGGTCGCCAGTGGCGCGTTCGAACGCATGTTCGCCGCCTACATGACCGCGGAGTTGCGCGCGGGCGAGGCGACGTACCCCTTCGTGCGCCTGCGCGGCGAGGTCGCGCTCGTCGGCGTGAGCACGGGCGTGCCCACGGGCGACATGGGGGCGTGGGGGCGCGTGGGCGAGGCCCAGCTCG
>JADGRD010000309.1 GCA_017881285.1 Pseudomonadota bacterium
GGAAACACGAAGAGGACGTTGGGTTTCTGCCGCGCTCCCAGCCCCCCGCATCCCGGCAAGGCCATGCCCGCTGTTCCGGCGGCCGCCAGGCTCAGAAATGCGCGACGGTCCATTGCTCGGTGGCTCATAGAAGGAGGCTTCGAACCCGGCACGAGTATATCATCACTGAACCCTCGGGGCGTGCCAGCGGGCGGTCGGGATCCGGCTGGGACGGCACGAACCGCAACACGGCCGCAGCGACCCCGTCGCGGCGACCGGCGTGTCGTCTGGCCTATTTCATGGCACGCGACGTGCACCGCCCGGATCAAGGAGGAGAGATGGCACTCCCCTCCGAGGGTATGCCTACTTGGCGCCCCAACAGGTCTCTGGCACCACCCTCGCGCTCCCGGCGACCGGATGCACGGTCGCCGACTGGATGGAGGCACGGTCGCAGCGGCCTCACACACCAACGGCAGTCACGGGAATGGTCACCGAGGTCGTCCCGTCCGTGACAGTAAAACCAGCGCTCGTAGTTCCCAGCGTGGTCGGTGAAAAGCTGACCAAGCCGCTTCTCGACGATCCGGCGCGCTCAGGGCAAGTGCAAGGTCACCTGGTTCGACCGGACCACGCCCCTCCAGATGGACGGCAGCTTGCGCATCTGCCGGGTGCTTTCGTCGAAGCACTGGGCGCGCTCGCTGTGCCAGGCGACCTGGGCCTGGTAGTCGCCCGCGGGCAGCTCCACGAAATTGAACGGTCCCCACTGGCCCTCGTACCCGTCGCGCGACTTGCGGAAATTCACGGACCCGAGCGCCAGCTTCGTGCCGTGGGGGAGCATCTGGAACAGACCGCAGTAAGGCGTGGTGTCGAACTTCTTGATCATGCGGGAGTCGAAGGGCTTGGGCCGGCTGCCGGCCGCTCCGACGAGCTCGACCGTGCTCACCTGCAGATGGGCCTCGTGGAGCAACCCCTGCTTCGACCACGATCGGTTGACGAGAACGGCTTTGAGCTCGGAACCACTGGTGGCCAAGCGGATCTCGAAGGGGTTGCCAGTCTTGCTCCCGGTATCCGCCTCGATCGAAAAGCCCGGCTGTCCCTGCGTCGCGCAGCCAATGCCACACAGAAGCACCACGCCGAGCGCGGTCTTGCGAAGCATCCACGTCATCCAGTCGCACATCGTCGGCATCCTCACACAGAACCGACGCCCAAAGCAACGTAACGGTCGGCGGGCGGGACCTCCATGGAGTAAGGTATCGGCGGGAAGGCTCGATGAAGATGCTCCGTATTGCTGCAAACCTGAAGATGCGTCGGCTTGCGTGCCCGATGCTGGTCCTCGTCCTTTGCGTCGGCTGCTCATCAGGCTTGGACAACCGCCAAGGCTCCGCCAGGAGGAAGCATGGACAGACCAAGCCCAGGTTTCGCAGCCCGGAGATGGACGCGATGTACAAGGCAGCCAAGGCCTCCCCGCGGAGCTTCGATCCTGTCTACACCTATACGAAAGCCGTGACCGATGCCTGCCTGGCCTCGCTCACCGACACGAGTTGCCAAGCGTGCGGAGAAGGGGCGCCGAGGTACAAGCAGAGGTCGGAGCTCGAGCCCCAGTACTGGCCAATCATCGAGGAGGCGCTGTCCATGCTCGATGTTCTCGGAAAGACCGCGGTGCTGACGGTGCCGGAGCGGGTGGAGCTGCTGATCGCGACGAAGGGACGGCTGCTCTGGCTGGCCGGTCGCTCGGTAGAGGAGCAGCCCGTGATCGACGGGTACGCGAAGGAGCATCCCGGCGCCGTCGCGGTCATCCGGCGGCGGCTCGAGCTCCTGCGCGAAGGCGGCGACGCCGTGGTATCTGAGGCGCAGTGCACCCTCAGCCGGGCAAGTACGGAGTCGGCGCCCGAAGCGGCTCGGGTGGACCTCCTGACCGCCTGCGTGGCGCTCAACCCGCGCAATACCTACGGCAGGAGCGATCTGCTGGACTACTCGAAGTACTTGCCCAATCTGACGACAGCCGAGGAGACGCTCTATCGTAAGAACCTCGTCGAGCGCTGTGAGGCGAAAGCCGGCGACGAGGAGGAGAGTTGCGCAGAGGGCTGCGCGTGCGGGGACAAGGATGCCGGCAAGCACCTGACCGGAAAGTGCAAGCGGGCCTGTGCCCGCTGCCATAGCGAGCTAGTTCAGCGGCTGCGCCTGTGCAGGAAGATCACCGAAGCCCCTTCCGCGGTCGTTCGCGCTCCAGCTCCCCGACCGGCTCCCGCTCCGGTTCGCAGCCTTCCCCCGCCGAAGGTCGTCCCCGATGACGACGCTCCCCGACCGAAGCGCGATACCGGCAGGGGCCCCAAACCCATGGAGCTGTGAAAGGCTCCGACCGAACCTCCTTCACCGCGAGCAGCTCAACCGCGAAGACGAGGGTGGAGCTCGGCGGAATGACGGGCGCCCGCGCAATAGGTTCCTGGCACCTCTCGGCGCTGGTTCGAGGGCGTGGTCGCGCGGCAGCGGTGCGCTTGAGGAGATCGGGCTTTCATGTGACAATGGCAAGGTCCAAGGAGGCGCACATGAGGCTGTTCAATTCGAAGTGGTGCGAACCGATGTTTGGTGCTGCGGTCATCGTTGCGTTCGCCTGCTGCCTGGGGTGTGGGGGCGGCGGAAGCCAGGGCGGCGGCGATCCCGCCCTGGTCGGGACCTGGGTTGGAACCGAGGCAACCGGCGGCAGCACCCTCTGGACGTTCACCATCACCGCCACCGACGCCGAGGTCAAGATGGCCACTGTCGCGGCGTACAAAGGGACCTACACTGCCGACGCCTCCAGCAATCCCAAGCGCATCACCATCACCATCACCGACTCCGGCACTTCGACATATGTCGGCAAGAGCTCGAACGGCATCTACAAGATCGAGGGCAGCACGCTGACGTTTGCCGGCAACGAACCGGGCAACTCGGCGAGGCCAGCCGATTTCACGCCTGGCGGCGACGCGATGGTCTTCACCCTCACCAAGCAGTAGCAGCCCGCCCAGCCTGGCTTTCTCGCGACACGGCCTTGGCGTCGTCCAAGGGTTTGGTCCGCGCCTGCAGGCCAGGCCCGGTCTTGCCCGCAGTCGAGCCGCAGCCGATCACGAGCAGGAAAACCGCCGGCAAGAGCACGCGTCTCATGGCAAGCGATGGAATCTCCGTCCGATTCACCGCACGTGTCAAGCGACCGGTGGGGCCGTGCCGCACCACCCACGGCACCACCCGCGCGGCCGGCCGGGCATGATGACCAGATGCACGCTGCCTAGAACTGCGCGAGGAAGTCCCAAATCGGGCCCGGATTCGGCGCCTGCTGGTGAGGCGCTTTGTACTCGCACGAGATGACGGGATAGCCCTCGCTGCAGCCCTGGTAGCTCACGCAGGTGCAGGGCAGATTCGTCGAGCTGAGCCCGTCGCACCAGCTCGGGCTCATCGTCTGGGTTGTCGTCGTGCACCCATCGCGCGTGGCGTAGGCGCTGACGGCTTGCCGGTGACCGGAGAGGAGGCTGTCGTCCGTGCCGATGAAGGCCATCACCGCAACCTTGTGCGCGCCGCTCGCGCATCCGCCGCTGGTCGTCGTATTGCCGGCCATCGGCATAATCGCGCGCAGCATGCTGTCGGCCGTGCAACCGAGGGTGAAGGAGAACATGGCGCCGAAGCTGAACCCGGTGGAGAAGATCCGGTTCTCGTCGACGCAAGCCTCCGATCGGATTCGATCCAGCATGGCGTGGTAGAAAGCGACGTCTTCGCCGCCCGTGTTGCCCCAGCCGAGGCCGGCGTCTTGGTAGTCTTGACCGTCGGCCGCGACGAAGATGGCCTGGTCGTTGGACTTGCTCTGCAGCCCGAAGTAGCCCCCGCTCGCGACCTGCTGTGCCGACCCAGTCCACGGATGCCAAGCGAAAACCAACTTGTAGGGGTGATTCTGGTCGTAATTCTTCGGCAGCGCGAGGATGTACTGGCGCGTCTTGTTGTTGGTGTCGATGCTCGCGCGGCCGTTCGCGAGGGTCGTGGCCTTGCCGCAGCCCGCGCTTGGCGCCAAACCGGCTGTGCCGCCGTCAATGGTCCCGGCGTCGTCGATGGCTGAGCCACCGGTTCCCATTGCTCCGCCGGTTCCAGACTTGCCGCCAGTGCCTTGGCCTCCGCTTCCCGTTCCGCCGCCACTGGCGCCTCCACTCCCAGTTGCGCCTCCCTTTGCCGTCGAGGCTCCGCCACTGCCTCCCCCCGAAGCAGAGCCACCGCTGCCGGAAGCTCCACCAGAGCCGGCCGCATCACGCTTGGTCGTGCTGGTCGTGGTGCCACCTGAGCCAACGCTGCCGCCAGAACCCACGGCTGCACCTGAGCCCCCCGTACCGCCGTTGCCACCCGAGCCGCCCGAGCTCGACGAGCCGCCGGAACCGACCGAGCCACCGGAACCGACTGAGCCTCCCGAAGCGCTGGTAGCGCTGGAACCGCCCGCGCCGGGCTTGGCGCCGCCGCTTCCCCCAGAGCCCTGGCCAGCGCTACCCGATCCCTTCTGCGAACAATTCGCGGTGAGCAGGATGATGGCGCCAACAGCCGCAAACAACGCGGAGCGTTTCATGTTCGCCTCCTTGGAAGGGACATTCTATGGCGCGGACTTTGCGTAGGCATCCCTTCGGAGGGTACTTTCGTGCTCGGATCTCGGGCAGCCATGGGCGGGAATCAGGCCGCCCACCTTCGCGCCCGAACAGTGCTTCGCTTTCGCAGCTAGAAGAGCGTTCCGCCCACGCCCAGACCGGGATGGAGGCTCCCGTCCCTACCGGCCACCTGCACCATCACCGGCATGAGCCGTCGATGCCACGACGTGCGCGGCGGCTCATCATCCGGAATGCCGTCGAGACTGCTGGTCGAGATGAAGGTGATGACCAGGCCCGCCAGCGCTCCGATGGCGGCGCCGCGATAGGTGTCCTGCTCGCGGCCGTTGTTGGCAGCGGCGCCCAGGAGGAGGCCGACCACGGCGCCGCCGTAGCCTCCCCACGTCGTCACCCGCACGCGCTCGAGCGAGACCTCGCCGACCCTCGTGCCGAGCAAGCCGAGACCGAGACCGCCGTACAACCCGACCAGGCCCGCGACTGCGACCTCGCGCCCGGATGGCGTTCGGTACTGTGAAGAGCCATAGTACGTGTCCGTGTGTCCGCCAAAGCCCAGCATGCCGACGGTCGAGAGGGCCAGGCCCCAGAAGCCGGCGTCGCGCACGAGCTGGGTGTCGCCGGGATCGAGGTCGAGATGCCGGGCAGCCACGACCGCGATGGGAATCGACAGCAATCCGGCGATCGTGGTCGCCATGCCGGTGGTGCGGCTATCCGAGCTCGCATCGGCCGCGCTCATG
>JADGRD010000310.1 GCA_017881285.1 Pseudomonadota bacterium
GCTGTCGGGCTCCCCACGCGACTAGCCTGGAATCTCGGCCTCGACGAGTTGCGCGAGCAGGGTGAGCGATTCCTGCCAGCCGAGATAGCAGGCCTCGGGCGGAATGGCTTCGGGGATGCCTTCTTGCACGACCTTGAGCTCGGTTCCGCAGAATACCTGCTTGAGGGAAATCGTCGTCTGCATCTCCCCGGGCATGTTCGGGTCGTCGAACTTGTCGGTGTGCCGTATGCGTTCGTTGGGCACCAGCTCGAGATACGCCCCGCCAAAAGCGTGGCTGTGCCCCGTGGAGAAGTTCGTGAACGACATCTTGTAGGTGCCGCCAACCTTGGCATCTACATGGTGAACCCTACCGGTGAAGCCGTTCGGTGGAAGCCATTTGGCCATGGCATCGGGATCGAGGAACGCCCGATAGACTCGCTCGGGCTTGGCGCGCAGCACGCGGTGAAGTCGGACGGTGTTCGTGGCCATGATCGTGCCTTTCGATTCCTGTTGTTCGCTGCCTTGGATGTGCATCGCAACCGATAGGATTCCTCGCTGGTGGGGGGCTGGAGGCTGGAGCTAGATCCTCCGGCCTCCGGCCTGGTCTCCACGCCTACCGAATGGCGCAACTCCACCTGCGGTCGCCGGAAACGCCGGTCCGCGGGCCGGAATTCCGAGCGCCCCACTGCCGCCATCGGATCGCGTGTCAATGGGTCCAATAGCAGCTGATGATGTCCCGTGGCGGTGACCGTACGCCGCTGGCACTTGCTTGCGGGTGGCCTACTTCGGGGTGAGCTTCATGACCGAGCCGCTGCCGGCGCCGTCGCCCTGATTGACCCAGTACACGCTGGTCGCGTCCACGACGATGCCAGCAGGGACCGCTTGGCCGGACGCGAGCACGGTGGCTGGGCCACCCGCGAGGGGAACCTTGTTCACGCTGCCGGGCGAGGCGTGGTCGGTCCAGTACACACTGGTTTCGTCGATCGCGATGCCGGTGCCGCCCGTCGAGGCCAGGGTGTCCTCGCTGCCCCCGGCGAGAGCAACCCGCATCACGGCGTTGACCGTGACCCAGTAGACGTGGGTTGCGTCGACTGCGATGCCGAAGCCTGGCCCCGTCACCTTCGCCAGGGTGGCCGGCCTGCCCCCATTCAGAGGAGCTTTCATGACCATGCATGGATCGCGGAAGCTGGTCCAGTACACCGAGGCCGCGTCCACCGCGATGCCGTAGGAAGCGAAGGTTTGCGACAGGTCGCTCGCGGGCACCACCGGGGTGGCGGGGCCGCCGGCGAGTGGCGAGCTGACGATCGTGACCCCGTCAGCGACCGCGCCGGTGCCGTAGACGCCAGTGGGCCCCACCGCGATCGGATCGTTCATGAACCCCGTACTAAGGGTGGTGGGTGTGATCACCGAGCCGCCTGTGCGAGGCGTGGTGCTCACGGCACCGCCGCTGACGCTGCCCATGCCCATGCTGGCCCAGTAGACGTTCGAGTCGTAGAGCGCGATACCGCCCGCCGACGCCGCGCCGGACAGAAACGTGGCCGGGCCGCCGCCAATCGGCACCTTCATGATGGACCCGCGCCGCGAACCACCGGAGTTCGCCCAGTAGACGTTGGTGGCGTCAACCGCAAGCGCCACGGGGGATGCCTGGTCCGCGGCGAGGGTCACCGGGCCGGGCGTCGAGGTGCTCGTGGTGGCGCCGCCGGTTCCGGCCACGCCGCCGGTGCCGCTCGCGCCACCGGTGCCGGCGATTCCCCCCGAACCAAAATTCGACATCTTGCCGCCTTGCCCGGAGCTGCCCTGCGCAAGGGAATAGCCGCCCGTCCCGGGCGGGACGCCCGCCCCGCCGGCGTGCCCGGCGCCCGCGAATCCCCCGGCGCCGACGGTGGGCCGGCCATCCAGCCCGGTTCGCCCGCACCCGCCGGCAACCACGACCACAACCAGGCACAGGCGAACGAGCAGTTTGCTGTACATCGCGATTCTCTCCTCTTCATCCGGCGGGCCGCGGACAGGCTACCACCGTAGCCATAGTGGCCAATGGTCTTGTGCCCTGGGACCCGACTTCCTTACGCGGCATATTTGGTTCCACGCGAACGGAAGGTTATTGGGATCCCGCGCGAGAGGTTTCGACAGTTCCTGCCGTGTTACGATGAGCGAATGCAGACACCCTGGCGTGCCGTCCGGGCCGATCTTGCTTGGGTTGGAGTTGTCGGCTCAGCACAATCCGGCTGCCGCTTCATGGTGTTGTGCGCGGCGCTCCTGGCTTGCTCCTCGACATCACAAGGCCCGGGAACGGCTGGCGACACCGCAATTCCCGTGGCGATGCCGGATGCCGAGCCGCGCGCCGATGTTGGCGACAGTGCCGCACAGGCCACGGACCTGGCGACCGTGCCCTCCTGCCCGGCCAGCGCGGCCGGCGACACGCCGCTCGGGACCGACACACCGCCGGCACGCTGGAAAGTCACCGACGCGATCACCTTCCTCAACGTCGGGGGGAAAGGCAGCTACGATCGCGTCGTGGACATGGCCCCCGGCGCCTGGCCACCCCCCTGCAGCGATGCCAACGCTTGCGTCAAGGCAAGCAAGCCCGTCTCTGGACCCTTGGTTCCCTTCGACGAGGAGATGACCATGGTGTTCTCGGGTCCCATCGAGCTGTACGACATCGCGGTCTACGCGCCCGACAGCACTGGCTTCTCGCGCATCTCGTATTGGAATCGCTGCTCGTCCGACAACCTGGTCTTCATGAACAACCTCGGCGGTGGCAGTGTCAGCGGGGTGTGGACGGTGTGCGGCGGGAACAGCCAGTCGTACGCCTCGGCCGATGGCAGTCAGGCCGCGCCGGCGCCCACCCAGTTTGCCGGTACGCTCGCCGACGGCGTCGGGGTCAACGTGATGAGCGCGAGCCCCTGCCAAGGAACTGGTGACAGCAGCGAGTGCGGCTTCTACCGCGACGTAGGCCTGCATGGATTTCGGGGCTCTGCCGACGGGACCAAGATCTTCGCGGTCAAGCTGCGTATGCCGGTCGGCAGTGTGACGCCCGCGTACTGGATCCTGCCAGCCCAAGTCGTGCGCACGGCCCAGTACGGGTGCAATTGTCGAGGCATGGGCGGTGCCGGTGGCTGCGGCGAGCTCGACGTCGCCGAAGTGCTCTCCTCGGACGATGCCATGGCAGCCACCTCGACCATCTACTCGTGGAAGTCGGTGCGCAACGGAAACGGATCCACGTTCCAACGTCCGGCCCTCGCCAGCGCCACCTTCGTCGTGATCTTCGACGGTGCGGGCGGCACCATTTCGCTGCGACGGCTCGACGCGAACGCCTTCGATTTCGGTCCGGCCACCGCCGCCACGGTTGTGGCCGCGTGGCAAGCCAACCAGGGCGCGACCTCGGATATGTGAATGATCAAGGCTGGAGGAGGTTCATGAGGACAATCGATGCGAGATGGCCGCTGTTGCTTGGCCTGGCCGCGGCATGCAGCTCTGGCGGTGGCGGAAGCGCGGGAGGCGCAGGCGGCAGCACGTCAGGCACCGGTGGCAGCACGTCAGGCACCGGCGGCAGCACGCCAGGTGCCGGTGGCAGCACGCCAGGCACCGGCGGCACCACGGCGCCGCAGGGATTCTGGGACGCGGGCTCGATTCCCGCCGCCAAGAACGTGATGATGTTCGTCTTCCTCAACCGCACCAACGGCAAATACGCCGACGCCGAGGTCTACTGGAGCTTCAAGAGCGGCTCGCTCTCCGAGCTTCACTCCATCGCGGAGCAAGCGAGCTACGACATGCCCGCCAATTCCTCGGGCAGGCTGTATGTCTACCTCTGCGCGAACAACGACACGGCCTGCGCCTCCGACCCGAGCAAGAGCAAATACTTCGACTTCATCGAGCACACCATCGGCCCGACCCAATACAACGGCAACACCACACGGGTCGACGCCTTCGGCATCAAGATCGCCATGCGCCTCCACTGTGCCGACGGCTTTGACGACGCCGTCGGCGAGAACTATGCAACCTTCCTGGAAGACCGCGCGCTGACGTTCCAACGCTTCATCGATGCCGTTCCCGATGAATTCAAGCCGCTTGCGCAGGCCCCGCACGCGCCCTATCGCATCGTCGAACCCGGCGCGGAAGGATTCAAGGTTGGCGGCCCGTATGCCAACTACTACGTTTCCTTCGTCGATTCCTTGTGGTCAGCCAATGCTCTGACCGTCGCCAAACCCGGTCCCAACGGCAGCGGGCTCGGGTCGTATCCGGATCTCTCGGCGGCCATCTTCCGCCATGTTGGCAACGTCGCCGGCACCTTCGACCCCAACGGAAAGCTGCTCGACAAGACCCTCTGGAAAGACAGCTCCACCTTCTATCAAGCTGCTCCAGCGGACTACTACGCCAGGTTCTGGCATGCCAATGCCCTCGGCGGGCGTGCCTATGGTTTCCCCTACGACGACGTCGGCAGCTATTCGAGCTACATGTCGCACGCCAATCCACAGTACATGCTGGTCGCAATCGGCTGGTAGGCAGGCGGCTGGTCATGGCTCGTGAAAGACGCACTCGTTCCCGGTACTTGTTTCGGGCGGTACTTTTCGCCCTGGCTCTGCCCTTGCTGAATTGCAGCTCGTGGGGGCCTCCTGCTTGCAACATCCCGACTTGCAACTACGGCACCTTTACCGCCAAGCTGCAATCGGGCTCCGTCGAGTGGTTGCGTGATGCCGTGCCGCTCTACGCGGCCGGCGTGGTGACCGACAGCCCCGGCGTGGGTGACTGCAAGTTGATGCCCTCGGGAAAGCTCGGCAACCCGACCAACCCGGCGGAATTGCGAGGCGTTGCGACTCTGAATCTTCATCTTGCCTACAACCCCACAAATGCCGGCCAGTCATCCGTCGACGGTGGGATCCCAGGCGAGTTGGCAGAATGGGATACCGAGCTCGCCATTCCAACCGATCCTCGCAGCTGGAGCGTCGGGGAAGCCAGCTCGGCGCCAGCGGTGATCAACGAACAGTATTCGAAGCTGTTGCCCGACGCACTCGACGGCGGCCCGACCTGTTGCACGAGCTGTAATGGGAGCGCCCCCCTCGCCAACCTGCACATCGTGGTCGAGCAGGCCGTCGGCGGACCCGCCGACATTCCCCTTCTCGTCACGCCGGACTACCTGAGAGTGTTTCGCATCGAATACGACGGAATCGCAGGCCTCTGCGGCGACGGGGTCACCTCGCACGTATCGCTCCAGCTCACCCAGACCGGGGCCGACTTCGCCAATCAGCAGATGCCCTGCTACGGCGGGTGCATATAGCCATCGCAGTCGGGACTACGGCAGCCATGAACGCGGCGTGTTCCCGGCATGCCCCTGGCCATG
>JADGRD010000311.1 GCA_017881285.1 Pseudomonadota bacterium
CCAGCGTGGCGAGACCGTCTTCCCGGCACAGTTCGCGACCAACTTCGACGTCAAGCTCACGCCGCTGTCCTGCCTGCAGCACTTGACGGAAGACCAGCGCCAGGCCGAGTGCCGCCGTATCGTCGGCGAGATCCAGGCCCGGGCCGAGGCCGAAAACAAAGAGAAGGGCCGCCAGCCCATGGGCGTCGCCGCCATCCTCGCCCAAGACCCGCACGCCAAGCCCGTCACCACCGACCGCAGCCCCGCGCCGTTCGTCCACGCAACCGACGATTCGACCGAGATGGAGTTTCGAGCCCGCTACCGTGCCTTCGACGACGCCTTCCGCGCCGGAGCTCTGCGCCTCCGCGACCGCGCTCGCGAGCTGGTGGACATGTTCCCCCTCTGGGCCTTCCCGCCGCCATTGCCATTCAACGCCCCGGCTTGACCCGGGCCCTCCACCACGGAGCCGCACGATCCGCCCCGCAGGCAGTTAAGGAAGAGCTCTGTCCGGCCTGTGCCACCGACGGGAAATCCACCGCTCCGCCGCGCCGATCTTGGCCCTGGCCGGCCTGATGGCGACCAGTTTCACGACCATACGGCTGTCCTGAACGTCACATCCGCCCGTCGCCACATCGATCACCGGTGACCGCGGGTGCCGTTCGTCCGCCTTTCAGGAAAACTCTGGCACCACCCCTGGCACCACCCCTGGCACCACCCCTGCGACCGCTCAAATCGATTACGGACCGGCTATTGCTTCACCAGCTCCACGCGGCGGTTCTTGGCACGCCCCTCTTCGGCGTCATTCGAGGCGACCGGTGCGAACGCGCCCGCGCCGAACGCGCGCAGGCGGCCAGTCGAGATGCCGTGCTTGCGGACCAGGGCCTGCAGCACCGCCTCGGCCCGCGCCTGGGATAGCTTCAGGTTCGCGTCGACGTTACCCACGGTGTCCGTGTGCCCGACGACGAACAGCTTCAGCCCGGCGTCGCTCTTGAGCAGCTTGGCGACCTCGGCGATGGCCTGCTCCGACTCGGCTTTGAGCTCGGACTTGTTGGTGTCGAAAAGGATGCCGTAGACGGCGACGTGGCCCGAGGTCTTGAGATCGCTCGCGAACGCCGTCGCATCGGCCATCACGTCTTGCTCCATCGCGGCCTTCTCGATGATGAAAAGACCGTGCTTACTGGTGAACTCGGCCCACATGTCCACCCAGATCTCCTTGCCGTCCTTCTTGAGCCGCAGCGTCTGCCTCCCCTTGTCGGCGTACACGACCGTGCCCCCCACCCGTTTGATGGCGTTCTCGAAGTTGCGCAAGATCTGGACGTCGCTCGCTCGCACCTTGGCGTCCGCCTGGGGGTAGTAGTCGACTTTCCACATGTGTCCCTCGACCCGCTCCGTCTTGCCCTTGGCGACGGGGAACTCGTGCGTGTCGAAGCCCTTCTCCTGACAGCTGTGAATCCAGAAGTCCGGCATCCTGGTGAAAAGCTGATGGTCCCGGCACCCCCTGTCATCCGTCTGTGGGGCACCGGCGGCGGGCAGCGCGAGAAGCTGGAGGGCTAGGCACAAGATGGTGGCTCTGGTCATCATGGACTCCTTTCGGTGGCCCCATCATGCCCCGAACCCGCCCACGCCGAAAGGCCCGTGATCGCACATGTCAACCTACGGGCACATCGAGACGCTGCCGCCGGTGATGTTCACTGCGGTGCAGCCGTTGCTGCCGAACTCGCTGCACCAGTCTTGCCGGACGGAAGGCCGCCGCTCAGGGTGAGGTTCTTGGATGTTGAGGGGCCGCGCAAGAGTACGTTGTGCTGAGCTCGACCTAATTCGCACTGCTGCCTGACCCTCTCCACCCTGTGTACGAATCCGCGCCGTCACCGACGAGACATTGGAGCCGCGGATAACGAGCAGGCGAACCACGGGCGCAAGCTGCGATCACGGGGCGCATCCCTCTCTCATTTCCGTTTCTGCCAGTACGCGCCCGCCCAGTCGATCTTCTTGATCGGCTCCGTGATGCCGTGCTCGCGGCGGTAGTCGTCGACGGCCTTGCGCTGGGCCTCGAGATTGAAGTAGTCGTCGACGATGCAGTAGCCGCCAGGGGATAGCTTCGGATAGAGGGGAATCAGGGTGTCCATCGTCGATTCGTACATGTCTCCGTCCAGGCGCAACACGGCCAGTCTCTTGATCGGAGCCTTGTGCAGCGTGTCTTTGAACCAGCCCTTCAGGAACCTCACGCGGTCGTCCAAGAGCCCGAACCTCTCGAAGTTGGCCCGGACATCCGGGAGCGATGCGGTGAGAGCCTGCTCTTCGTGCAGGAAGCCCAGGCCCTTGTCCACCGGGTATTTCTCGGCGTCGGGAGCCGGCAGACCTTCGAAGGAATCGGCGACCCATACCACCCGGGAAGGGTCTCCATATTCCTTCAGGATCGCCTTCATCAAGATGGTGGCTCCGCCCCGCCAGACACCCGCCTCGATGAAATCCCCAGGAACCTTGTGAAGTAGGACGTTTTCGGCGCACATCTGGACGTTGTCGAGGCGCTTGAGCCCAACCATCGTGAGGGCGCGGCTGGGCCAGTCCGTTCCCGCTTTGCGCGCCTCGATGGCCCCCGTATCGTTCTCGTAGAGCAGATCCGTCAGGGCCATTTTCACCAGGTCGAGGTACTTGCCGCGAAAATGCTTGGGAACCGCCGGAGGCCCCTTGGCCTGGTACTCCCCGCGCGGCGCCGGCGCTTTGGCCTGGGGTTCCTTACGCGGCGCTGGGGCCGCCGGGGCAGGGGCAACCGCCGGAGGCGTAGGTGCGGGCTCCACAGCCGTCCCTTGGGTTGTCGGGGGCGCCTCCTGGTGCGGTCCTGCATATCCCGGGGCGATGCCGCCAAGCAGGCAGCCGATGGTCACCAGCGTAGCGGATGGAAGCCCTGTGTAGTCCTTCATGCAATTCCTCCTCGGCGTCTCGGCTACCATGCCCGTATTTCTCGTGGGTCGATGCAATCGGCGGGTGGCTCATACGGCGGAACCGAGGGCGCCAATGTAGTACAACTCGGCACCGGGAACTAGGCCGATCGACCCGCACCTCGGCCAGGCTGCCCCATGGGCCAGGCCATTGACACCCAATGGGGTGTTACAGTCGACATCAGACAATCCTCCGAGACAAGGGTTCAACATACGGCCGCTGATGCTGGAGCAGACGATGTACGACTTGCCGTCGTCGTCGTTGAAGATATCGGGTCCTGCCGATTTGCACTACAATGGGGAACGCTCGTCCGTGCCGATGGAGAGACACCTCTCTCCTGACAACCTTCGAGGGGATGAACCATGGATCGCGCCGCGAAGACGATTCTCTTGCTGGCTTCTTTCACCGTTGCCGCCTGCAGCGGCTCGAGCCGTCCCAAGGGCGTGACTTGTCCGACCGGGCAACACGACGGCGGCGACGGCGTCTGCGTCGCGATCGGCGTGTGCGCCACGGGCTACCACGACGGCGGCGGCGGCCTCTGCTTGCCTGATCTGGCGTGCGCCACAGGGTACCACGACGGCGGCGGCGGCGTTTGTGTCCCCAGCGGGACCTGTTCCACGGGCTACCACGACGGCGGCGGCGGCAAGTGCGCGGCCACCGGTACCTGTGCCACCGGCTACAGCCTGGCGAGCGACGGCACCTGCAGCAAGAGCGCGGCCTGCGCGACTGGGACCCACGACAACGGCAGCGGGGTCTGCGTCCTCGACACCAGCTGCCCGGCCGGCTACCACGACGGTGGCACCGGCACCTGCGTCCCCGTCGGCGCCTGTTCGACCAACTACCACGACGGCGGCGGCGGCAACTGCGTGCTCACCGGTGACTGCTCGTCGGGTTATCACAACGGCGGCACGGGAACCTGCGTGCCGCTCGTCGCCTGTTCGGCGGGTTACCACGACGGCGGCGATGGCTTTTGCGTGCGCGACGGCGAGTGCTCGTGGGGCTATCACGATGGCGGCGACGGCAGGTGTCTGACGCCCGACAAGTGCGCCACGGGCTACCACGACGGCGGCGCTGGCGCCTGCTTGCTGGCGAGCCTATGTGCTTGGGGCTACATGCTCGACAGCTCGGGGGGGTGCGTGGTGCGACCGCCCGGGACCGGCGGCACCGGTGGTGGAGTGACGTCGACGCTGCGGCTGGACGCTGGTCCGGCAACCGGTGGCGTGGTGGGGACCGGCACGACCGGAACGGGAGGTGTGGTGGGGACCGGGGGTGTGCCGCGCGACGGTGGCATGGGCGGTGGTGGCACGACTTCGTCTGGTGGCACCACGGCGACCACCAGCACGGTGACCACCCCGGCGGTCTGTGGCAACGGCAAGAAGGAAGGCAGCGAGGGCTGCGACGACGGCAACACGGTCGGCAGCGACGGCTGCACCGCCAACTGTCGGGTCGAGACGGGATATGCCTGTCCCGTCCCCGGGCAGGCTTGTGTCACCGCCCTCGGCTGCGGCAACGGCATCGTGACGGCGGACGAGACCTGCGACGACGGCAACACCGCAAGCGGCGACGGCTGCTCGGCCGACTGCCTGGTCATTGAGGACGGCTGGGCGTGCCACGTGCCGGGCAAGCGCTGCACGCCAGAGTGCGGGGACAGCAAGCTCATCGGCATGGAGACCTGCGACGATGGCAACGCCAATAGCGGCGACGGCTGCTCGAGCACCTGCCAGGTCGAGCCGGGGTGGGACTGCCCCGAGTTGGGCAAGCCCTGCACGCACAGTGTGTGCGGCAATGGCAGGAAGGAAAGAGGCGAGCTGTGCGACTGCGGCCTCGATCCCAAGAACCTGCCGAGCGGCTGCAAGGCCATGAATGGCCTCTTCTACGGCGACGGCAAAGGCTGCTAGACGCTGTGCACTCCGGAGCCCATCTGCCAGGATGCGAGCGGCAAGACCCAGGCCTGCACCAGCACTTGCGGCGACGGCAACGTCGATCCCGGCGAGGACTGCGACGACGGCAACCAGGTGGACGGCGACGGCTGCTCGAGCAAGTGCAAGGTCGAGACGGGGTTTCTCTGCACGACCAGCACCTACCAGCCTTCCACGACCTGTCAGTCGGGCTCGGGTCAATGCCTGGAGCTGCCCATGATCTACCGGGACTTCCAGCCGGAGAACGCCGCCTCGGCCGGCCACCCGGACTTCCCCTTCCTGGGCACCCGCCTTGGCGGCTCGACCAAGCCGACGACCATCTGCGTGCCCAACTCCGCCGGGCCGTCCAAGGGCAACGACTCGACCGCGCGCTGCTGGGGCATCGTGGGCGACAGCCTGCTCAATGGCAAGCCCCAGCCCGGTGCGACCACGAGCTGCGCCTGCCAGTTCAGCGACTGGAGCCCCGCCAACTCGAGCCG
>JADGRD010000312.1 GCA_017881285.1 Pseudomonadota bacterium
TCGGCGCCGAAGAGGAGGTTCATCGCCTTGTCCCTGTCGGCCTGAGTGAGCATGGAAAGGTAGTTCCATCCCATCTCGTTGAAGGAGCCGCCGAAACCCTCCCAGGTCTGTGCCGCAGACGCGTCGTTGACGGTCACGTCGGCGGTTCCGCTCGTCACTTGCGTAAGCTGCCCGTCCGTTTTCCAGTAGGCGGATGGCCCTGACGTGACCAGCGTGGGCGTGGTCCCCGTGGTGCCTGCGGTGGTCCCCGCCGTGCCACCGCTCCCCGTCGCACCACCGCTCCCGGTCGCGCCACCGCTCCCCGTCGCGCCTGCGGTCCCCGTCGTGCCACCGCTCCCCGTCGCGCCTGCGGTCCCCGTCGTGCCTGCGGTCCCCGCCGTGCCACCCGTTCCCGTCGTGCCCCCGCTCCCCGCCGTGCCACCCGTTCCCGTCGTGCCCCCGCTCCCCGTCCCGGAAGCACCCCCTATCCCTGCGGCGCCGGTCGCTCCCCCCGTGTCGCTCGCGCCGCCGTGGCCCGTCGACCCGCCAGTACCCGGCGTCACATTGCTGGTGCACGCGCTGTTCGCACAGCGCTGCGTCACTCCGCACATGTGTCCGCATGTGCCGCAGTTGGTGTCGCTGGCGCTGGTGTCCACGCAGATGGACCCGCACTGCGTCTGTCCGCTTGCACAGCTTGTGCCGCCGATGCCGCCCATGCCGCCCGTGCCGCCCGTGCCGCCCGTGCCGCCCGTGCCGCCCGTGCCGCCCTTCGTGCAGGCCACAGCAAGAAGCGCAATGCCGAGTTGGACGATCAGTGCCGATGCCGGCGCTGCCGTCATGGCCGTCTCGATTCCCGTGCGAGCCAGGGCGGGCGCCGGACGGGCGCGACGACCGTCCCGGAGGATTTCTGATTTCAGTACGTCAAGACGGGATTGCGCCTTCATGGGGATTCCGGGTTGAAGTGTGACCTCGGCGCGCTCATCCAACGAGCACGAGGTGATGTCGGGAACTACAGATGAAGTCCCATTGTGCCCTCTTGGTCGCCGGTTTCAAGTGTCGGAGCAGCCCGCCTGCATCTCGCCATCGGCCCTCGCGTGCGCGGGCGCACAGACGGTTCCTTCGTACATCGCACGTTCATCGCTCGAACGGTCCAAGATCCACGGGCGCATGGCGGACCACGCCGACGCGGTCGGTGGGGACCTCGGGCAGGAGGTTGCCGAAATCGAGCCACGGAGTGGTGGCAGTCGGAGCGAAGGCGCTCCGTTCGCTCAGACGAGAAAGTCGAACATCTGTACGCGGGTCAGGTAACCCTCGAGGACGGTGGCGAATGTGTCGAGGAGAAGGTCGAGAACGATCACGATGCGGTCCCCCTGCACGCGGAGGACGCGGCCCGAGGCAGGGATCTCCGGGCCGGCCAGGACGAGAACGCCCGAGATCTCGTCGTTGGGCTTGGGCAGCGCGCCCGTCAGACGAACGTTGAGGTGGGTGCGCGAAAGCTCGACGATGGGGGCGACGCGGCCGTCGTCGAGGCGCAGGTTGGCCGCGAGGGCAGCCGGGGGCTCGACGCGGTAGTTGGCGCGGCGGTTCTGCTGGATCAGGCCTTCGAGCGCGTCGTGGACGCGGCCGGAGATCGGCGAGTCCGGGCTTTCGAGGATGAAGGCACGCAGGCCCTTCATCGTCTTCTGGGTGGTGATGATGTGCTCGCGCATCTCGGCGGTGCGTCGCTGGTCGTGGGCGATCTTGTCCGCGGCGGAGCTGAGCAGGGCCCGGTAGAAGGCGAGGCCGAGGGCGGGAACGCGGGAGCAGCAGTCGCCCAGGCGGGCCGAGTCGATACGGCGAAGGACCGTGCCTGGCCCGACCACGGCGCGAGAGTGCCGGCTCGCGCCGGTCGTCGCACCCAGCTCGCCGACGATGCACGGCGGTCGCAGGAGATAGACCTCGCGCTCGTCCTGGCGCAGCGAGACCTCGCCGGCGATGAGGATGTAGAACGCGTCGGCGGCCTCTCCTTCGGCGAACAGGACAGTGCCCTCGCTGGCGACGACCGGCTCGAAGAGCTCGCTCAGTCGCTGGATATCTTCGTCGGTGAAATCGCGGAACAGGTGGATACCGCGCAATTCCCTTGGGCCGATTCCGGTCGCTTGAGTCATGGGGACGACGAAGATAGCACGATACCTCTTGGGACCGCCGTCTGGCGTTTCCGTTCGGAGGCCGCGGTCGGGCCAGCCTTGGGCCGGCCTCGGCGGCTTCGCGGCGCGCTGCCAGCGGCTCGTGCTCGCCATTCCTCGATGGTGAGCTGCCGGTTCGCCAGCTCGGCGAGCCTGGCACGGGCTGCTTGGGAGAGGCGCGGAAGCCCCGTCACGATCGGCCTCCATCTTCGCCACTGACCCGTTCCCACCGAGACTACGGACGGGCGAGGGGAGGACAGGCAACGGGCGAAGGTGATCCTGCGAAACTGACCAACCGGATGCCGAAGCGCTCGAGGGCTTGGCGAGCGGCCGGATCGACCAACACGGCCAGCTCCTCGGCGCGCGCCCCGGCGCGGGAAGGGCTGGCCTTGCGAAGCTCGTCGTCCACCAGGCCGGGATGGCACATGATCTCGGTCAGGCCCACCGGCAGGGCTGCCAGAGCGGTCGAGAGTGCCGCTGCGAACGGAGGCTTGTCGAAGACATCGACGAAGCGCTGCGGATGGCGCACGCCCGACTCGGAGAAGGCGCCCGCCAGCGCATCGGCCCGGCTGTCGCCGATGGGGTAGGGATTGCGCACCGGTACCCGATAGGTCCGGGCCAGGTCGAAGAGAACGGCGAGCGCCTTGGCGTGTCGGTAGGCCGCGTGGTGATGGCTGTCGAGGTGAGTGAGGGGGAGCCCGGTGGCCAGCAGGGCCTCGATCTGTGCCTGCCATTCGGCGCGTAGCTCCTGGCCATCGACCTCGGCAAGCTCGCGCGCAAGCACCTTCGCTTCCCAGAATCGCGGCAGTCGATAGGGGCGTCCCTCGGTCACGGTCAGGTGGACCCCTACGCCCAGCGTCGGTGTTTCCGTCTTGAGGCGTCCCAGCTCGGAGACGGCCGCTGGCATCGTCATCATCACACTGGTGCTGCTCACGATGCCCTGGCGGTGCGCCAGCCGAATGCCTTCGCTTACGCTGGCCGTGTAACCGTAGTCATCGGCATTGACGACCAGGAGCTTCTCGGACGCAGGGTGACTCACGGTACGGGCAACTGACAATCTCGGCGATGTCTTTCTGGACACAACGGGCGCTCGTTACGATTGGTGAACCAGAGTGCCACAAGGCCTGGTCTATGAAGATGATGATGTTGTTTCGGTGTTGCCGCGGAAAGTCAGATTGCTCTCACGTGATGTCCCTTTATCCCTGGATGGGCGACAGATGGTACGCGGCGATCCAGACATACTTGCACTGATGCACGTGGGTGCGAGCAAAACGCTGCGGTCGAGGCCAAGCCGCATACGCCACGAAAGAAACCAAAGGAAGAATCGATGACACGCAGTCGCTATTCACTGAAGCTCACACTTGCCGCACTGGCGATTCTGGCCGTCTCTTGCTCGTCCAACAGCGCCCAGAACAGCGGCAGCGGAGGATCCAGGCCAAGCGCGGGTGGCGCATCCGGTGGGGCGACCACCGCCAGCAATGGCGGACAGGTTGGCACCGGCGGCTCCTCTCCTGGCGTCAGCGGAAAGGGCTCGGGGGGCTCAGCGTCCGGAGGCACGGCAGGCTCGGCGAGCGGCGGCTCGGGCAGCGGGGGCGTAACTTCGGGCGCTGGCGGTTCAAGCTCCGCGGCCACAGGCGGGTCGAGCACAGCGACGGGCATGGGAGGCATGGCCGGTGGCCGCTCTGGCAGCGGCGGGGCTGCCAGCGGGGGCTCTGGCAGTGGCGGCGCGACAGGCAGCGGCGGCGCGACAGGCGCCGGCGGCGCTAGGGGCACCGGCGGCGCGACAGGCAGCGGCGGGGCTGCCAGCGGGGGCTCTGGCAGTGGCGGCGCGACAGGCAGCGGCGGAACGGGAGGGATTCAGAGCTGCCCAAGCCTGCCCGGCGCCCCGACCGGCACGCCGCCGCTTCCCAGCGCGGCTCAGCTCTCCTATCAGCGCACCGAGATGACGGCGTTTATCCACTACGGCTTGGCTACCTACGACGGCAGCGAGCAGGCAAACCCGTCTGATTCGCCATCTATCTTCAATCCGACGAAGCTCGACGCGACCTCGGTGGGCCAGTGGGTAAGCTCGCTCAAGGCCGCCGGTTTCGGTCAAGCGATGCTGGTCACAAAGCATAGCGTGGGGTTCACCCTGTGGCCATCCAAGTACACGGACTACTCGGTCAAGAGCAGCCCGTGGATGAGCGGAAAAGGCGACGTCGTGCAACTCTTCACGGACGCTATGCACACCTCTGGGATGAGAGTCGCGCTCTATCTGTCGCCTTGGGACCAGAAATACCCGAGCTCGAAGTCCGATTACATAACGTACTTCAAGAACCAGCTCACAGAGATTCTCAGCTACGGGGCCGCCTACGAGATCGAATTCGACGGGGCCCAATCGAGCACTTTGGGGACCTTCGATTGGAAGTCAGTCTTTCAATTCATCAAGCAGGCGCAGCCTAACATCCTCATCTGGTCTGGCCCCGAAATCGCCGCCTTGGGTGCGACACCGGACCTGCAATGGATTGGCAATGAGAACGGCACGGGGAGCCGCACGACATCGAGCCTCGACACAATATACTGCGGGGGCGGAAAGACATGGTGCCCCTTCGAATGTAATACGTCGAGCCACAGGCCGAACTGGTTCTGGCATCCCGGCTCGTCGCCCATGGCGCTCGCCGACATGCAGAAGGTTTACTTCCAGACGGTCGGGATGAATTGCACGCTTAACTTCAACGTTCCGCCGTCACAAACTGGGGAGTTCGACCCCAAGGATCTCGCTCTGCTGCAGCAGTTTGGTTCGTGGTATTCGGGCCTCTACAAAACGAACCTCCTCAAGGGACAACCCGCAACCGCGGACTCGACGTGGTCGGCGGCAGGGTTCGAGGCCGCCAAGGCGACGGACGACGACCTCTGCACCTATTGGGCGGCTGCGAGCGGCAAGACCTCGGCGCAGCTCACGGTAACCCCCGCCTCCCCCATCACCATCAACTTGATCAGCATTCGCGAGGCCATCGAGCTGGGTGAGCGAGTGACGAAGTATCACCTCGAAATCCAGCAGAACGGTACCTGGAATACGGCGCCGACCGACAAGTCCGGAAACAAGATCCAAGGCACCGTGATCGGCAATCGCCAGCTTTGGCAGCTCAGCGGGACGACCGCCCAGGCTGTCCGGTTGGCTGTCGATTCG
>JADGRD010000313.1 GCA_017881285.1 Pseudomonadota bacterium
GCTCGTGTCACTCTCGGTCGTTGCGGTAGCGGATCTGACCCAGGCAGCGTTTCGCTCGCGGTCACCGTTGCGCTGGTTCGTGCCGCCCATCGCCGTGACGCTGATGTGCGCAATGGCCGTCCGGATGGACCATCGCTATCTCAACAATGCCGCCGAGCAGGAAAAGGTGGACCTCTCGGCTGGCTCGGCGAGGAACGTTGCGGGCTATCTGCGCGTCGCCGAGTTCCTCCGCAAGATCATCCCGCCCGGCGGCCGCCTGGTCACCGACTACGGGGGCGTCTTCGCGTATTTCACCGATGGCGCCGTCATCGAGATGTGGGGACTGGCGAACGCAACCATCGCCACGCGCGGGGGCCACCGAGGCGTCCGGCCCATCTTCGGGAAGACCTGTCCGGAGTGTTACCCCGAGCTCAACCCAGAGTATTTCCATGTCATGGAGCCCCTGCTGCGCCATGAGCCGGCTTTCGCCTCGGCGGATGAGGTCATCGCCAATGTCTGGCAGACCGACACCATCGGTCGCTACATCGATTTCAAAACCACCTTCGCGGTGGGTCGCGTATTCCGGCCGGCTACGAACGAGTCGCTCTACTTCCTCAAGCGGCGTGAGACCGGCCTGCCCGCGCGCGGCACCGTCACGAGCGATGGTTTCGTCATCGACTATCCGTTCGAGACAGCGCCAGGCGCACCGGCAACAGAGCCGGGGTCCGCGTCGCACGCAGCGCATTGAACGCGAACCTACGCGCGTTGCGATCCGCCATCCACGCGCGTTTTCGCTGTGAAAATTCCTACAAACCGACACTTCGGCGGAGCATACTTTCACCGCCGACAGGCCCGGGTCGTCTGCTAGGAGAAGCACATGAGTAGCCATCACGAATCGTCGTCCGCGCACCCCAGTCTGGCCGCGCGATTGGAGAAAGAGGGCGAAGTCAGCGTCGCCGACTGCTACCAGTGCGGCAAGTGCACGGCTGGCTGCCCCGCGGCCGAGGAAATGGACGTCGCGCCATCGCAGGTGCTGCGCCTGCTGCAGACCGAAACCCCCAAGCACGAGGACCGCGCGCTCAAGTCGCTGTCCATCTGGATGTGCATCGGCTGCGAAACCTGCGTCACGCGCTGCCCGCAAGAGGTCGACCTGCCGCGCGCCATGGATTTCCTGCGCCAGGAGGCCCTGGCGCGCAACGTGGCCAACCAGGATGCCGACGACGTGGTGGCCTTCCACAAGGCGTTCCTGAATTCCGTCGAGCGCGCCGGCCGCCTTTTCGAGCTCGGCATGGTCGGCGAATACAAGCTGCGCACCGGCCACTTCTTCAAGGACATGGGCATCGCGCCCACCATGTTCTTCAAGGGCAAGCTGGGCCTCTTCCCGCATGGCGGCGCCAACAAGCGCGAAGTCGCCGATATCTTCGCCCGCGCGCGCGCCGTGAAGAAGGAGTCGAAGGTATGACGGACGTGAGGGTCGGCTACTACCCCGGCTGCTCGCTGCAAGGGTCGTCGCGCGACTTCGCCGAATCGCTGCACGCGGTGGCCAAGGCACTGTCCATCGACCTCGTCGAGATTCCCGAGTGGAACTGTTGCGGCGCCAGCTCGGGCCACATGCTGGACCACCTGCTGTCCGTGGCCCTGCCCGTCAACGTCCTGCTCAAGGCGAAGAAGGCGGGCCTCCCCCAGGTGATGGCCCCTTGCGCGGCCTGCTACAACCGCCTGGCCACGGCCAGCCACGAGATCGCGACCAGCCCGGCGACCAAGGCGCAGGTCGAGAGTGTCTTGCAGACCTCCATCGACAAGCTGCCGCGCGTGCTCAACGTCATCGAGCTGCTGGCGCAGGTCAGCGAGCGCATCGCCCCCAAGGTGACGAAGAAGTTCGAGCAGACGGTGGCCTGCTACTACGGTTGCCTGCTCGTCCGGCCCGCCAAGGTCACCGGCTTCGACCGCACCGAGGATCCGGTGGAGATGGACAAGCTGGTCGCCGCGGTCGGCGGCAAGACCATCGACTGGAACTTCAAGACCGAGTGCTGTGGCGCCTCGTTCTCGATCTCGCGCAGCTCCGTGGTCGGCCGTCTGGGCGCCAGGATCATGCAGGACGCGGTCAAGCGCCAGGCCGAGGCGATCGTGGTCGCCTGCCCGATGTGCCATTCGAACCTCGATTTGCGCCGGGGTGAGATCAACCAGCAGCTCGAACACAAGACCGACATCCCGGTCCTCTTCATCACCCAGGTCATCGGCCTGGCGCTCGGTTTGCCAAAGAAGAAGCTCGGCCTCGGGCGCCACTTCGTGCCGGTGAAATTTCCGCCGAGACCCCTCGCCCCGCCGGCGGTGCAGTAATGTCCCGCATTGGCGTTTTCATCTGCCACTGCGGCGAGAACATCGCCGGAACCGTGGATGTTGCCGCGGTCACCAAGGCGGCCCTGGACATGCCCGGCGTGGTCCACGCCGTCGACTACAAGTACATGTGCTCGGACCCTGGCCAGACCATGCTCAAGGACGCCATCGTCGAGAAGAAGCTCGACGGGGTCGTCGTGGCCGCCTGCTCGCCGCGCATGCACGAGCCGACCTTCCGCCGCACCGCCGAGGAAGGCGGCATCAACCCCTACCAGTGCGAGATGGCCAACATTCGCGAGCACTGCTCGTGGGTCCACGAAAAAGGCGCGGCCACCACGGCCAAGGCCATCGATCTGGTCCGCTTCCAGGTCGAGAAGGTCAAGCGCGACCACCCGCTCGTGCCCATCCGCGTGCCCATCACCAAGAAGGCCCTCGTGCTCGGCGGTGGCATCGCCGGCATTCAGGCCGCGCTCGACATCGCCAACGCGGGCAGCCCGGTCCTGCTGGTGGAAAAGTCGCCCTCCATCGGTGGCCACATGAGCCAGCTTTCCGAGACCTTCCCGACGCTGGACTGTTCGCAGTGCATCCTCACCCCGCGCATGGTCGAGGTGGCCCGTCACCCCCTCATCACGCTCTACACCTATTCCGAGCTGGAGAAGCTGGACGGCTTCATCGGCAACTTCAAGGCCACCATTCGCAAGAAGGCGCGCAAGATCGACGAGAAGCTGTGCAACGGCTGCGGCGTATGCCAGCAGAAGTGCCCGGTCAAGAAGATCCCCGACGAGTTCAACGAGGGGCTGTCGAACCGTGCCGCCATCTATGTGCCCTTCCCGCAAGCCGTGCCCAACAAGCCGGTCATCGACCTCGCCAACTGCACCTACTACAAGACCGGCAAGTGCAAGGCGTGCGAGAAGCTGTGCCCGACCAAGGCCATCCGCTTCGATCAGGAAGATCAGATCGAGGTCCACGACGTCGGTGCCGTGGTCCTGGCCACTGGATTCAAGACCATGCCGGTCAACAATTTCTCGGAATACGGCTACGGCAAGTACAAGGACGTCATCGACGGCATGAAGTTCGAGCGACTGGCCTCGGCTTCCGGCCCAACCGGCGGCGCCATGAAGCGGCCGTCCGACGGAAAAACGCCTCAACACGTGGTGTTCATCGCCTGCGCCGGCAGCCGCGACCGCCTCAAGGGTGTGCCCTACTGCTCGAAGATCTGCTGCATGTACACCGCCAAGCACGCCATGCTCTACCAGCACAAGGTGCACGGCGGGCAAGCCACCGTCTTCTACATGGACGTGCGCGCGGCCGGGAAGAACTACGACGAGTTCGTCCGCCGCGCCGTCGAGGAAGACGGCGTCAAGTACGTGCGCGGCCGCGTGTCGCGCGTGTACGAGGACGACGGGCAGCTTGTCGTCAAAGGGGTGGACACCCTGCTCGGCGCCGAGCCGGTCGAGATCCGCGCCGACATGGTTGTCCTGGCCACCGCCGTACAAGCCCAAAACGACGCCGAGGAGCTGGCGCAGACCCTGCACGTGGCCTACGACCCGTACAAGTTCTTCGCCGAGGCCCACCCCAAGCTGCGCCCCGTGGAAACCAACACCGCCGGCATCTTCCTGGCCGGCGCGTGCCAGGCCCCACGCGACATTCCCGAAACGGTAGCGCAGGCGAGCGGCGCCGCGGTCAAGGTGGCGGGACTGTTCTCGCAGCCGGAGCTGACGCGCGAGCCAATCATCGCCGTGGTCGACCGCCAGCCACCCCCGGTGTTCTCGCATTGCGTGGGTTGCTTCCTGTGCAAGGCGGCCTGCCCCTACCAGGCCATCGAGGAAGAGCAGATCAAGAACCGCAACGGCGACGTGCTGAAGGTCGTCGCGCGCGTCAACCCCGGCCTGTGCCAGGGCTGCGGCACCTGCGTGTCGACCTGCCGGACCAAGGCCATCGACTTGCAGGGGTTCAGCAACGAGCAGGTATTCGCCGAGTTGATGTCTATTTAGCGAGTGGACCATGGCAGAACAATTCGAACCCAAGATCACCGCCTTCGTGTGCAACTGGTGCACCTATGCCGGCGCTGACCTGACCGGCACCAGCCGCATCAAGTACCAATCCAACGTGCGCGTGATTCGCCTGCCCTGCACCGGCCGCATCGACTTCATGATGGTGCTGACGGCCTTCTCGCGCGGCAGCGACGGCGTCATCATCTCGGGCTGCCACCCCAACGATTGTCATTACACTTCGGGTAATTACCATGCTCGCCGGCGCTGGATGGTGTTCCGCGACCTGCTCGACTTCGTGGGCATCGACCTGCGCCGCGTGACCTTTTCGTGGGTGTCCGCCGCCGAAGGCGCCAAGTGGGCCGAGCTGGTCAACGAGGCCACCAACAACGTGCGCGCGCTTGGCCCGTACAAGGAAATTCAACAGCTCGCCGCAGCGGGGATCGACTGATGGAAGAGCTGCACAACAAAGCCAAGGAGTTGCTGGCAACTGGCGCGGTCAAGGTCGTCATTGGCTACGGCAAGGGAACCGGCGACACGCGGCGGCCCATCTTCGTGCGCGCGGCGGAGCGCGCCGGCGATCTGGTCGTCGACGCCGCCTGCACGCAGAACCTCGCCACCTATCTGACCAAAGCCGAGGTGCGCGTCCTTGGCCGCATGGCCATCGTCGCCCTTCCCTCCACCCTGCGCAGCATTCTCCAGCTCGCCGCCGAGAAGCAATTGCGCGAGGAGAACGTCCTTGTCCTGGCGGTCATCGACGGCGGCTTGCGCGAGCTGGCCACTTTCGACGCCATCGAAGAGGCATTGGCGACGGTTCCCGACGCCCTCTCTGACGCCGATCAGAAGCTCATCGACAAGCTGACCGCCATGTCGGTGACCGAGCGGCGCGCCTTCTGGGCCGAAGAGCTTGGCCGCTGCGTGAAGTGCTACGCCTGCCGGTCGAGCTGCCCCATGTGCTACTGCGAACGCTGCACCATGGATTGCAACCGCCCCCA
>JADGRD010000314.1 GCA_017881285.1 Pseudomonadota bacterium
CGGGGCGCGCTGTCATTTCTTCGCGGGATGCGCGGCGCCCTTGCCGCCGCCCCCCTTGCCGAGCTTCTTCCAGACCACGGTGTCCAGGGAGAAACGGCCGCAACCGAGGAGGAGGATCGTCGCGCTGGCGGCGAAGTAGAGTTCCCACACCTCGCGCTCCTTCCAGGGGGAGCCGTGGAGGATGGAAAACAAGGTCAGGGCGGCGGTGAAGGAAACCAGGAAGGCCCCGACTCGACCGAGCAGTCCGGTGGCCATGAGAATGGCGCCAAAGAACTCACCGATCACGGCCAGGAGGAGCGAGTACTTGCTCCCGATGCCGAGGGGATCCGGGAAGCTGGCGGCCCTGGCCCCGAAGTGCTGCAACTTGTCCCAGCCGTGCAGCCACGCCATGTTGACCCCGACCACGACGCGCAGGACGAGCAGGACGATGTTTGCTGAGAGTTCCTTGTTGAGGGCCACGGCAAGAGAGTGGCACAGCCGGCCTGTGACCCCCAAAAAAGACGGAGTCTTGCGGCGGCGTGCGCCTGCGGGCGGCTAGGGCGAGCGGGCGCCGGCGACTGTTTTCCGTTGTTTGAGCGAGCGACACCGAGCATCATGGGCTCTGTTCAGAACAAGGAAAGCCATGAAACGTATCCTCGTCTCCTTGATCGTAGGTTTAGTGATTGGGCTCGTGCTCGGTGCCATGCTCGGTCACAAGTTGCAGCCCACCGAGGAACAGGTGGTGGACCACATCAGCCACCTGAGCTTCCCTGAGCTGGCCTCGTTCAACAAGAAGCTGACGGCGCAGTCAGGGCTGCAAGTCTATCAGACGCAGATTCTCCCCCCCACGGCGCCCGTCATCCCAGCCGCGCCTGGCAAGTAGCCCCCCGCGCTTCCCCAGGTTCCCTTTCACGAGCGCTCGACGGGGTGCATGCCGCCCATCGCGGCGGCGACTTCATCGACGGTGGGCAGGGCCGAGCGCGCGCCGATGCTGCGGCAGACGAGACCCGCGGCGGCGTTGGCGAACGGCACGGCGCGCTCCAGCGGCCAGCCGTGCAGGTGGGCGAAGGCGAAGGCACCCGCGAAGGCATCGCCGGCGCCCGAGGTGTCGGCCACGAAGACGTCCAGCGCTTCCTGCTCGACCAGCTTGGTGCCCTCGAGCCCGATCGAGCCCGATTCACCCAAGGTGATGAGCGCGATGCGTGGCCCCAGGTTGAGGATCTCGCGCAGGCTGTCGCCCAACTCGTCCGAGGGCGCGAGCTCGTGGGCGAAGCGTTCCGCGCCGATCACGATGTCCGAGAGCGAGAGGAGCTCGCCCATGCCGCCGGAAAGCTGGCTGGCATTGAGCAACACGGTGATGCCCTTGTCGCGCGCCTTCTCCGCGATGGCGGCTTGCAGCGCCGGCTGGCTGCCGTCGATGACCAGCATACGGGCGTCCCTGAGCAAGCCCACTGGCAGATCGCGCGGCGACAGGGGCGTGACGTTGCCGCGCGAGCGCAGGATCTTGCGCCGCCGCGAGAGCTCGTCGATCTGCAGGATGGAAACCGGCGACGCCTTGTTCGGCTCGACGCTGAGCAAGGAGGTGTCGATGCGCAGGTTCTGCATGCCGCGCAGGATGAAATGGCCAAGCTCGTCATCGGCGATGCGGCCGAAGAAGCGGGTGCGCTCGCCCATTACCGCGAGGGTGGCGAGCATGTTCGCGGCCGAGCCGCCGCCTTGCATGCTGAAGACCGAGGCCTCGACCAGGCGCTCGTCCATGCGCGGGGAAACAAACAGCAGATCGACGGTGGCGAGGCCGACGCCTACCACCACCTGCGGCGAGCCGGCGCGGGCTTTCGCGGGCTTGCGCGGCGGCGCCTTGTCCCGGGATCGTGCTGGCTTGGACGCGGTTCGTTTCCTGGCCACGGCTTCATGGTAGCACCGGCTCGGCGGTTTGTGACTTTTCGGCTTCTTCCAGCCGGGCCGACCCGGGCAAAAGCGGTCGGCCGAGCGCCTGCTGGGCCTCGATGTAGCGATCGAGCGCGGCCACCGCCTTGGCGCAGTTGGCGTTGGCGAAGTAGGACCGGCCGATGTAGTAGAGCAGCTCGGGCCGCCGCCGGACATACTCGGCGTTGTCGGCCAGCGGCTTGAGCTCGTCGATGGCATCGCCGTAGAACTCGGCCTTGTAGTCGAGGAAACCGGTGAGGAGCGAGAAGTCCTTGCCGAGCTTCCCGCCCCAGGTCTCCTCGGGCCAGTCCTCGACGATCTTGAAGGCGCTGGCGTATTTCTGCTTGTCGTACTGGGCGGCGATGTCCTTGTACTCCTCGCCCACGCGGGCCGCCACTTCGGGCGGGAGCTCCGGCGGGAGGACGGGTGGGGTCAGGCCTTCGTCGGGAGCCAAGGGGATCTCGGGGTCGCGGTCTTCGCGGGTTGCCACCAAATCGAGCAGCAGCCGGGAGTGGGCCACGTCGGGGTTGGCGGGTTCTTGTCCCTTGGCCGCGGCCTCGGCGCGGCCCTGCCACAGCTTGGCCTCGCGTGACTTGCCGTGCGCCAGCAGGCTGCGCGCCAGGCGAGCCATGTCCGAGGCGCGGTTGTCGCCGTCGTAGCCATGGGCCACGCCGGTCAGGTGACCATAGGGCCACATGGGGCCGTAGACCTTGGCCAGGTAGGGATCGTAGGCTTGGTAGCGCAGCAGGTCGCGCGGGGCGGCAAACTCGATCAGCGCGTTGTCGTCGGTGTTGAACTGCGCGCCGGCGGTGAAGGAACGCATCTCCTCGGCGCCCAGCAGCAGGAAGGCGGGCACATCGTGGGGTGAATCGAAACCAGCGCGCTTGGCCTCGGCCGCGGTGACGGGGTTCGCGAAAGCGCGCGCGATTTTTCGAATGTCGAGGTCGACGGGTTTTCGACTCGCGATGAGAATGGTATCCGACGATAGATCCTCGGCGGCGAACACCATGACGTAGGGAAATTCGCTCGACAGGGTGCGGTAGATGGCCTTGATATTCCAGGGCGCCATCTCGTAGAGCTGCGCCCACTGGCAGAAGATGCCGTCCTCGCGCAGGCGTGCTTTCACCGACTGGAAATACTCGCGCGTGAAGAGGTTGGACACGCCGGTGATCCACGGGTTCGACGGCTGGCTGATGATGACGTCGAAGAGGTCGCGGCGTTGGGTCAGGAAGTTGCGACCGTCGCCCGCGATGGCCTTGACCTTGGGGTTCTCGGTCGGGCGGTGATTGACGCTGTCGAAGAAGTGCGCGGCCTCGTAGATGGCCGGCTCGAGCTCGACGACTTCCAGGCTGGCGATGGGGTACTGGGTGGCGGCGCCGGCGGTGACGCCCGAGCCGTAGCCGATGATGGCGACCTTGGGTGGGTGATCGTTGTCATAGAGCAGAAGCGGCAAGAGGCCCACGCTGATCTGGGTCGGCATGTCGGCGTCGTTGCTGGCGTCGACCTTGCCGTTGTTCTTCAGCGAGAAGACCTTGCCCCACTGATCGACGGAAACCGTCGTGGCGATGCCGTCCTTGTAGTAGACGAGCTTGGGCACCTGCCACTTCTTGCGCTGGTGGCGGTGCTCGACCATGTCGATGTAATCGCGCGCCATGGAGATGCGGAAGAAGCCGATGGAGAAGTTGGTCAGGTTCCAGCGCGGCAGGGCCAAGGCCAGCAGCGCCATGCCGACGGCGGCGGCCATGCCGAGGAGCCGGCGTGGCCGGGGCAGCGCCGGCGCCACGGCAAAGAGCAGGAACGCGAGCGCGAGATCGATGGCCGCGGCCAGGTAGATCCCGCGCTGCAACCCGAGGGTGGGCAGAATGACGAAGCCCGAGAAAAAGGAGCCGATGATGGCGCCGAGTGTATTGAGGGCGTACGCGAAGCCGACGTCGCGGCCCACGGTGGCGAGGTCGCTGGTCACCACGCGCACGGTGATGGGGAAGATGGCGCCCATGAGAAACGTCGACGGCAACACGGTCAGGCAGGCGAGGGCGAACTGGCAGGTCAGCACGGCGTCGGCACTCACCAGGGTCGACGAGAGCAGGTAGGTGAAGATGAAGGGTAGGCGGTCGGTGATGAGATAGGAGAGGCCGATGCAGGCCACGATGCCGAGGTGGGTAAGGGCCAGCCCGCGCACCGGGTTGCGGAAGCGTCCGACCAGGCGGCCGAAGGTGGCCGAGCCGGCGCCCAGCCCGATGAGGAAGGCGAGCAGTATGATGGTGAACGAGAAGATGGACGAGCCGATGATCACGGCCAGCGCGCGCGTCCACAGCACCTGCAAGGTCATGGCCGTGGCTCCGGAAACCGCGAAGGCGAGCAGGACCGCGCGCCGGGCCAGCCGCGAAATCGGCGGATGGTCGGGGCCGGTGGCTTGCGCCGAGGTGTCGCTGGCGGCCGCGGCCAATTCGTCGAGCGATAGGGCGGCCGCGCCGGGCTTACGGGCGCGGACCAAGCGGCGCGCGACGAGGATGGCCACGGCCAGCGATAGGTCGAAGCCGGCCGCCACGAAGTTCGTGTGGCGCACGCCGATGTTAGGCAGAAAGATGAAGCCGGCGAGGAAGGAACCGGCCACGGCGCCGAACAGGTTGACTGCGTAGAGCGTGCCCAGGCGCAGGCTGACGCGACGGAGCTCGAAGGGCCGCGACACGAAGTAACGGGCCAGGATGGGCAGTGTCGCCCCCATCAAGGTCGTCGGCAGGATGAGCAACCCGGCCGAGGCCACGAAGCGCAGGACGGAAAGCAGGGTGTAGCGGTCGCCAAAGGTCGCCCACAACCACTGGTTGAGCCCCGGGTAGAAGCCGATGAACCAGGGCACCGCGAGGGCGTAGAGGCCGATGGCCGCCTCGGCGAAGGCGTAGGCGCGCACGGGATCCTTGAGCCGGTCGCTCCATTTGCCAGCCAGGTACGAGCCGAGCCCGAGTCCGCCCATGTACGCGGTGAGCACGGTCGACACCGCCAGCGCGGTCGAGCCGAAGACGAGGGTCAGCATGCGCGTCCAGAGCAGCTCGAGGATCAGGCCCGAGGCTCCGGACAGGAAGAAGCAGGACAGCACGACGGAGGGCATGGCCGGATACGCGCTTCTAGCACGGGCGCAGTTGTCCCCGTCGCGGGTGAATGCTTGATGCTATAGTCTCCGGTCGATGCGCTACGGCATCCTCTCGGACATACACGCGAATATCGAGGCCCTCGAAGCGGTGCTGCGGGCCTACGAATCGGAGAGTATCGACAAGTTCGTGTGCCTGGGCGACACCGTCGGCTACGGCGCCAGCCCCAATGAGACGTGCAACCTCACACGCGCGACGGCGGCGCAGACCGTGCTCGGCAACCACGACGCCGCGGTGGCCGGCCGC
>JADGRD010000315.1 GCA_017881285.1 Pseudomonadota bacterium
GAACCCACGCGTTCCCGGGCTCGCCGCCAATGCCGTGTGGTCAGAACCGTCCACCACGTGGCCGGATTCGGTCCGTCAGTTATCTGACGTCTTAGGGAACCATGCCATCTGGCAGGCTGGCATCCAGGTGGTCGGGCCCGGTCGTGCGGTCGACTACGCGTGGTAGATTGCTCGAGCACAGCACTTCCCAGTCCTTGCACTCACTGGCTTGCTGGATGATACTTTCCATGAAAGCGATGCGTGGTGCCATGTGTGGGGTTGCGCGTCCCAAGGATGCATCGTCCCCACCAACCACGATTCACAAAGGGCAGGCCAGTCATTCGCATCGCGTTTCATCAGAAGCTGCTGAGCTATCTCCAAGCCGTATCGCTAAAGCGGTCACGAAGCGATATCAGTGGTTGCCTCGAGCTGCTTCTCTACCGCAATCAGTTCCAACTCCTCACCGATGGTGCGTTCTACTCTGATGGCGACCGCTATTACCCGGCCGTTGCGGTAGCGAAGCACCTGAGAGAGTTCTTGCCCGCGGTAAAGAGCGTGCTGGTACTGGGAGCGGGCCTCGGCAGCATCGTGCACGTCATGCGCGCGCGAGGATTCGACCCACGCTTCACGCTGGTGGAAAAGGACAAGACCGTCCTCAGCTGGGCGCTAGAGACCCTCGGCGAAGGTGACGCATTGAAACTGGAGCTTGTATGTCGTGACGCCGAATGTTTCATGGCGAAGAATGCACGCAAGTACGACCTGGTGTTTGTTGACGTATTCAAGGGCCGAGCGGTGCCCGGCTTTGTGACGACTCCGATCTTCCTGATGCAGTGCCGGGATAGCCTCTCCCTCGGCGGCCGACTGGCTCTCAACTTCATCGAAGTCGACAAGTACGAATGGGAGAAAGCCCGGACGATTCTTGCTGGTGTCTTCCCTGAGTGCCAAATAGTCAGCAAAGACGACAACCGCATACTCATAACCTCGCCATCGCCATCCCCCGAAATCCCAGACCCTCCACGCGGCTAGTCCGGTGCACCGCCTTGGAGCCAGGAAAAATGGGCCGGGCGGCCTCGCTTGGCGGATTCCAGCAGAGAATCCCGAGGCCGCCCGTTGGAGACGGGACTATGACGTGCGTACCTCCTTTCGTTGGATGAACCGATTGCGGACGCGGTTGATTCCTCCTTTCCTATGGAAGGGGCTACTACAGAAAGCGTGCCAGGCCGAATGGCCTTGGAATCATCAAGGGATCTCAGGGCGCCCCGCGCGACCGCATGGTCTCTTGCAGATGACGTGGCACGGGCGCGCCGCGCGGACCTGCCACTTTGGCACCTGCACCAACTAATGCCGGCAGCGCCCTCGCCACACCCTCAGGCCCATGCCTGCGCACCCTCGAATGCGGACGACTACTGGACGGTCATCCCCAGGAAGCAATAGTCGAACGGCGTCACGCTGGTCGCGCTGCCTGGCACCGCCAGTTGCACCATGGTGATGGAAGTGCCGGACACAAACGGTGTGCCGGTATTGTCCCAGCACTTGGTATTGAGGTTGGAAAGCGGAACGGTGGTGGTGGTCGGGCTGGTCGACGCCGGCAGGTAGTAGCACCAGAAGTTACTGCTGCCGTTATCCCACAGCTCCAGTTCCAATCTCGACCCGGCGCGGTTCACGTAGCTGATGGATATCGTGCTGCCTACCAAGGCCAGGGAGCCCGTCGAACCACTCCCGCCCCCTTGTGGCTGGTTGACGTTGAATCCCGCGTTCGCCCAGGAATTGTACGTCGTGCTGGCACCTACCGTGCCCGAGGCGCAGAAGGAGTTGGCGGTGCAGGTCAGGCCGATCGACGACCCCGATCCTCCCGCGCTGGAAGTGACGTAACCGCTCAGGACGACCGTGCCCGCGTGGACGGTCGCGTAGCCACTGTTGGGGTCTATGGTCGGCGCGCCGGGCAATGCCGCGTCTGCATCCGTGCGCGCGTCAGCGACTATCGCGGCATCGCGGAACACGGAGCTCGTTCCGCCCATTCCTGACCGGCCGCCGCCGCCACTGCCACCGCTCCCCCGGCCACCACTGCCATTCCCACCGCTGCCGCCGCTGCTTCCAGCACTACCGCCGTGGCCAAGCGTCGTGCTGCCGCCGACCGCCGATCCCGTCGACGTGCGACCACCGCTCGATGAGCCGCCATAGCCCACCACGGAGGTCAGGCCGCCGCTGCCAGGGCTACCGCCCGTGTGGCCGCCGCTGCCGATGTGGCCCCCGCTGCCGATGATTGTGATACTGCCCGCGCCCGCCGCGCCACCGGAAAGTCCGCCGCTGCCACTGTCATCCGGGGCTGACGCAAACATGGGGGACCTCATGCCGCAAGCCGCGAAGACCAACGCAAAGGCGACCATGACCCACTGGCCGATGCTCCCGCGAATCTCGAACCAGTCTCTCTTCCTTGGCGTCATGGCGTCACAACCCTCCTCTACAGAGTGAGAGTTACCAGCCGCTCCGCGCGGGTCAAGTCTTTCGCCCTCTGGCCGCCGGTCGGTTGACATGGCGAACATCGTGAGGAATCTAGGGCACCGCGGAATCCACAACCCGACCCTCGTCCTCGTTGCCGCCCGTTCACGATGGGTGCACACTGGCGCCATGCTCGACCTCGGACGAACCCTTGCCGTCATCATCCTTTCGCTGACCACCGTCGGTTTCGCGGTGCACGCGGCGACGCCGGACGACGTCGACAAGCGGGCGCTGGGCATCCTCAAGAAGATGACCCTCGACGAGAAGCTCGATTATCTCGGGGGTATCAACGGGTTCTACATCCGTGGCATCGAGCGACTCGGGCTGCCCGAATTCAAGATGGCCGACGGGCCCATCGGCGTGCGCAACTTTGGACCGTCGACGGCGTACGCGGCGGGCATCGCACTGGCCGCCGCGTGGGACGAGGACCTGGCCAACCAGGTCGGCGTCATGATCGGCAAGGACGCGCGGGCGCGCGGCGTGCATTTCCTGCTCGGTCCCGGCGTCAACATTTACCGGACGCCCCTGTGCGGCCGCAACTTCGAGTACTTCGGCGAGGATCCCTTCCTCGCCGCCCGCATGACGGTCGGCTACATCAAGGGCGTGCAGGCCCAGGGCGTGACCGCGACGGTCAAGCACTTCATGGGCAACAATTCCGAGCTCAACCGCCACCACACCAGCTCCGACATCGACCCGCGCACCATGCACGAGATCTACCTGCCCACCTTCGAGGCGGCCGTGCGCGAGGCCAAGGTCGGCGCCATCATGAATTCGTACAATCTTGTCAACGGCGTGCACATGACCCAGAACGACATCCTCAATAACCAGGTCGCCAAGAAGAAATGGGGCTTCGACGGCATCCTCATGTCGGACTGGGACGCCACCTACGACGCCGTGGCCGCGGCCAACGGCGGTCTGGACCTGGAAATGCCGTCGGGCAAGTTCATGAACCGCGCCAACCTGGGCGCGGCCATCAAGGAGGGCAAGGTCTCCGTCGCGACCATCGACGACAAGGTGCTGCGCATCCTACGCACCGCGATCCGCTTCGGCTGGCTCGACCGCGAACAGACGGACCGCGCCTGGCCGCTCTTCGCGGAGGAAGGCCGCAAGCTCGCGCTGGACACCGCCAAGGCGAGCATGGTGCTGCTCAAGAATCAGGACGGCCTGCTGCCCCTCGACAAGGGCAAGGTCAAGTCGGTGGCGCTCATCGGACCGGATGCCTATCCGGCGGTCCCCGTCGGCGGCGGCAGCGCGCAGGTGCGGCCGTTCGTGGCGGTCAGCTACCTTGAGGGGTTGAGCAGCTATGTCGCCGGCGGCGCCAACCTGACCTGGAGCCGCGGGCTGGTTCCGCTCGGCGAGATCTTCGAGAGCAATGCCTTCGTGACCACCGCGGCGGGCGGCAAGCCCGGGCTGGTGGGCGAATACTTCACGAACCAGGACCTGGCGGGCGCTCCCGTGGCCACACGCACCGAGGAGCGCCTCAATTTCTGGTCGGAGAGCGGCGCGCAGTGGCCGGCCGGACTGGGCCGGGAATTCTCGGCACGCTGGAACGGAGTCTTCGTTCCCACGTCCTCGGGCGATCACCGCTTCTCGATTTCGAGCTACGGCCTCGATGTCTACCGCCTCTTCATCGACGGCAAGAAGGTCATCGACCGGGTCGGGCAGCCGCAACCCATCCAGCACGCGACACTCAAGCTGCATGCCGGCAAGACCTACGCCATCCGGCTGGAATACGTCCACTTCGACCATCACGCCCGGATTGGCATGGGCGTGCGCAAGGTGGCGGATCTCGTCGCGCCCGAGGCGAAACTGCTGGCCGCGCGCGCCGATGTCGCCGTCGTGCTGGCCGGTTTCGATCCCAGCAACGAGGGCGAGGGCCAGGATCGCACCTTCCAGCTACCCGCCGGCCAGGACGAGCTCATCGCCATGGTCCGCAACGCGAACAAGAACACCATCGTGGTCGTCACCGCGGGTGGCGGCGTCGACATGTCGAGGTGGGTGGACGGCACCCACGCCATCGTGCAGGCCTGGTACCCCGGCCAGGAAGGCGGCCGCGCCCTGGCGCAGTTGCTTTTCGGCGACTTCAGCCCGTCAGGGAAGTTGCCCGTGACCTTCGAGCGCCGGCTGGAGGATGGCGCCAGCTTCGGCAGCTACCTCCCAGACAAGGACGGCAAGATCGCCTACCGCGAGGGCGTGTTCCTGGGCTACCGTCACTTCGACAAGGCCGGCACCAAGCCTCTCTTCCCCTTTGGCCACGGTCTGTCCTACACGAAGTTCAAGTACGGCAACTTCGCGGTCAGCCCCGCGGTGATGACCGTCGACGGCGTGGTGACGGTCGCGTTCGACGTGACCAATCAGGGCCGACGCGAAGGCGCCGAGGTCGCCCAGATCTACGTCGGCGACCGCCACGCCCCAGTCCCGCGCCCGCCCAAGGAACTCAAGGGCTTCGCCAAGGTGAAGCTCGCCCCCGGACAGACCAAGCGCGTGCAGGTCGGGCTCGATCGCCGCGCCTTCTCCTACTTCGACGACAAGGCCATGGCGTGGAAAGCCGCGCCCGGCGACTTCCCGCCGCTGGCGCCTGGCCTGGGTGGCGGCGCCGGCGCTGGCGCTGGCCGTGTTCCTGCTGCTCATCCTGCCGCCGCTGCTTCAGCGGCGCCTGGTCAATCCCGGGGATGCAAACGCGGAGGACTATATCGGCGTGAAGGGCGACGGCGTTCTCTCCCGGGCGGCCGCCCGCCTGCAGCTTTATCGTCGGAACGGAGACAGCAGCGAGCAGCTCATGGACCACGAACGCAAGCCGATCTCGACG
>JADGRD010000316.1 GCA_017881285.1 Pseudomonadota bacterium
CAGCAGCGGCTCGCTCCGCTCGGTGAAGGGGTGGTAGCGCTCGCTGCCCACCGCGAGCAAGAGGGGATGGACCCCAGCGGCGTCGACCGCGTTCACCGCGCGCACGCCGGGCAGAAGCGCGGGAATCAGCGGGCCGGTCAGCTCGTGCACGAGCTGGCCGAAAACACTGTCCTCTTGCGGCGGACGCCCGACCACGGTGAAGGGCCAAACCGCGTCGGTGCGGTGGTAGATGCGGCGTACGCGCACGAAGGGGAAATCGTGGCGCAGGCTGTAGTAGCCCAGGTGATCGCCGAACGGGCCCTCGGGCCGCAGCTCGCCGGGGTTGATCTCACCCAGGATGCAGAAGTCGGCGTCCGGGCAGATGGGCAGCGGCCAGCCCTTCTGGTCCGCGAGGCGCACGCGCCGGCCGCCGAGCGCGCCGGCGAAGGCCAGCTCGGGCATTCCCTCGGGCAGGGGCATCATGGCCGCGATGGTCAGGGCGGGCGGGCCACCGACGTAGATGTTGACGAGGAGTGGCTCGCCGCGCGCGATCGCCGCCTGATGGTGCACGCCGATGCCGCGATGGATCTGGTAGTGCAGCCCGATCTCTCGATCCTTCTCGTAGCCGCCGCCGGAAAGCTGCACGCGATACATGCCGAGGTTCGACGACTTGGGTCCGGGCCGCGCGGGATCCTCGGTGTAGACCTCGGGCAGGGTGATGAACGCGCCGCCGTCGTCGGGCCAGCAGCGAAGATGTGGCAGTTCGCTAACCGAGATCTGATGCGCGAAGAGCGGCCCGCCCGCGACCCTGCGCGGCCGCGTGCGCAGGAGCGTCCATGGCACCCCGGCGAAGCGCAGGGGCGCTTGCCACATGGCGCCGGGATCGACGCGCAACTCGATCAAACGGCGAACGCTCTCGAGCGTGTCGCGGAAGATGAAGCGGGCGCGCTCGATGGTGCCGAAGAGGTTGCTCGCCATGGGGAAGCGGCAGCCGCGCACGTGGGCGAAATAGAGCGCGGGGCCAGAGGCGCGGAAGACGCGGCGGTGGATCTCGGCCATCTCGAGGTCGGGATCGACCTCGGCCTCGATGCGTAGAAGATGGCCCGCCCGCGCGAGGTCCAGGGCACACTCGCGCATGGAGGTGTGGGCCATCGCGGTTTTCCGGTTCAGTTGAAGCCGCAGCCGCCGCGGTTGCTGCACGAGCCGCACGGGCTCGGCGGCACGTCAGGTTTGCCCTTGCCGACGGCGACGACCGAGAGCAGGCGCTCGAGATCCTTCGACTGGCAGGCCGGGCAGGCGGGCTGGGCTTTGCCGAAGACCAGCTCTTCGAACTGGCTCCCACACTTGCGACACACATACTCGTAAAGCGGCACGGCGATATTCCTTTTCTCGGCAAGACTAGCAGCAGATCGGTTCTCTGGCATAATGCCCCGAATCCGCCCGGCTGGCGGGCGAAGAATGCATGAGCGAAGCCAAGGCAGGTAGCACCGTCGGCGCGGCCGGCCAGGCGCAAGAGAGCGGCAAGGCGAGCACGGAGCATGGCTCGCACGTCGCGAAGCTGGCGCTGGGCGCGCTCGGCGTCGTCTATGGCGACATCGGCACCTCGCCGCTCTACGCACTCAAGGAATGCGTAACCCTGCCGCACGGCGTGGTGCCCGCCGCGGAGAATATCTTCGGGCTGCTGTCGCTGGTCTTCTGGTCGATCACGCTCGTCGTGTCGGTCAAGTACATCCTCTACGTCATGCGCGCCGACAACAACGGCGAGGGCGGCGTGCTGGCGCTGATGGCGCTGGCCGCGCGGGTGGGCACGCTCAAGACCGGCGCTCTCGACAGCAAGGGCCGGCCACAGAAGCGGCACAACTGGCAGGAGGTCAAGCGCGCGAAGGTCACCCTCATCATGCTTGGGCTCTTCGGCGCGGCACTGCTCTACGGCGACGGCGTGATCACGCCCGCGATCACGGTGCTTTCGGCCATCGAGGGTCTGGAGGTCGCGACCCATGCCTTCACGCCCATCGTGGCGCCCCTGACCTGCGGCATTCTCATCCTCCTGTTCTGGGTGCAGAAGCGGGGCACCGGCCGCATTGGCGCCGTGTTCGGACCGGTGACCCTGGTCTGGTTCGTCGCCATCGCGGCCTGCGGCCTGCCCTGGGTCCTGCGCCACCCCGCGATCCTGGGCGCCGTCAACCCCATCCATGCCGTCCGCTTTTTCGCCGCGCACGGCAAGCACGGCTTCTTGGTGCTGGGCTCGGTCGTTCTGTGCATCACCGGCGGCGAGGCCCTCTACGCGGACATGGGGCATTTCGGAACCCGCGCCATCCGCCTCGCCTGGTACGCCTGTGTGTTCCCCGCCCTCCTCCTCAACTACTTCGGCCAAGGCGCGCTCTTGCTCGAACGACCCGCCGCGGTCAGCAACCCCTTCTACGCCCTGGTGCCTTCGGGCTGGCTCTATCCCATGGTGGTGCTGGCCACCGTGGCCAGCGTCGTCGCGTCGCAGGCCCTCATCTCCGGGGCCTTCTCGCTCACCCGCCAGGCCGTGCAGCTCGGCTACCTGCCGCGTGTCACCGTCGTGCACACCTCGGGCACCACCGAGGGACAGATCTACATTCCCGAGGTCAACCGCCTGCTCATGGTGGCGTGCGTGGCTCTGGTGCTGAGCTTCCGCTCTTCCAGCAACCTGGCATCCGCCTACGGCATCGCCGTCACGGGCACCATGGCCATCACCTCGCTCCTTTCCTACTGGGTCGCGCGCGATCGCTGGGGCTGGGGCCGCGCGCGCGCCGGCGGCTTTCTCTTCTTCATTCTTGCCATCGATCTCTCTTTCTTCGTCGCGTGCTCGGCGAAGATCGCCAGCGGCGGCTGGTTCCCGCTGGCCCTGGCCGGCGGCATGTTCAGCGTGATGGTGACCTGGAATCGCGGCCGCACCCTGCTGGGCGAGAAGATCGCGGGCAGCACGCTGCCCCTCTCCATGTTCCTGGCCGACGTGGAGGCACGCAAGCCCTACCGCGTTTCCGGCACCGCCGTCTTCCTCGCCTCCACCCGGCGCGGGACGCCCACCGTGCTCTTGCATCACTTCAAGCACAACAAGGTACTGCACGAACAGGTCGTGATTCTCTCCATTACCACCGACGCGGTTCCCTGGGTGCGCGAGGAACAGAAGGTCAGGCTGAAGAACTTCGGGCAGGGTTTCTGGGCCGTCACCGCCCACTATGGCTTCATGGAAAGCCCCGACGTGACCGATATCCTGCGGCGCTGCCGCGCCAAGGGTCTGGAAACCAACACCGCCGACACCAGCTTCTACCTCGGGCGAGAATCCCTCATCCCCAAGCATGGGGTGAAGGGCATGGCCGACTGGCGCAAGCACCTCTTCCGCTTCCTCTCGCGCAACGCCCGCTCGGCCACCGACTTCTTCGCTATTCCCCCCAATCGCGTGGTGGAAATCGGCATGCAGATCGAATTTTAGTTCTCAATACGCCCGCGGAGTCCAGCCCGAGGCCGTGCAGTCACCCAGGACGAATGAGAAGAGTACTGATGTCCAACGAATTGCCATGGCACCGCCCAGTTTATTGCGACAGCTCCTCATCCGAAAGAGCCCCCGCACTCTGCGCGGCCGGCTTGCCTCTCAGACCCTACGCCGGCGCGCGAGTGCGATGCCCAGCAGTCCCAGCACGCTCAGCACCCAACCGGCGTCACTCGCCTCACCGCCTACGCTGCAACCTCCTCCGCCGGTGGTCGCGGCTGCGGTCTGCCCCGTCCCAGGTCCGTTTCCGGTCGGCACGATGGGCGAGGGTGGCGTGGTCGAACCCTGGGCCGTGCCCGCGTCTGCGGTTGCGGTCTTCGCAATATCGGTGCCCAGGGTCGAGCCGCCGGTGTAGGTGCCACGGGTCGAGGGCGGCTGGCAGGCGCTCGTGGTCGTCGTGACCGGGGGCGGGACCGCCACCGGGACACCAGCATCGATCGCCATGGGCGCGCTGCCCGCGGTCGCGGGAGCACTCGAAACCGCGGTCCCGGTGCTCATCCCGGTCACGCAGGTCCAGGTCGCCGGACAATCCGCGTCCACGGTGCAGGTCACGGGCTTGGCCTGGCAAGAGCCAGGGTAGGACGTGACGGTCGTGCAGGTAACCGGCGTGGCGGTGCCAGCGTCCACGTCGGGCGGCAAGGGCGTCGGCACGCCACCTGTGCCGCTTCCCCCACCGACACCCGCGGAAGCCGTCCCCGTGCCGCCGGTGGCAACTCCCGTCCCGCCCGAGCACATCCCGTAGGTCGTGGGCCGGCAGGTGAAGTTGTCGCCGCAGTCCGTGTCTGCGTTGCAGGGTAGTTCGTACTTGTACATGCACTTCGAAATCGTCGTGTCGGTACAGCTCACGGGCACGGGATCGGGCACGACGCCGGCGTCACAGGCAGTGGTGGTCGGGTCGCACTTCACGGACACCGGCGTGCCACCGGTGCAACTCGTGGTCGTCTGGCTGTTGCACACCATGGTCGGCCCGCAGTCCGCGCTGGTCACGCAGGTGGCGGCCTGGCAGCTGCTCGTGGTTACCGGCGGGGGATTGTCTACGGGCTTGCAGACGCCGCCGCCGTCACCGTCGTAGCAGATGGCCACCGCCGGGGTCACGATCGGATTGGCCTGGCAGCTCAGGCCCTTGGCGCAGTCCGCGTCGCTGGTGCAGGTCTGGGCGCGGCCGAGGCCGGGCGCCATGAGGGTAGTGGCAATAGCGGTCAAACCCAGGATGAGCTTTGCAGACGGCATGGCGTTTTCCTTTTGAGTTCAGTTTGTGGCTCCTGACCACCTATGACCAGCATTTTACGTGCCAGCTCACCGCGCAATCGCTAGCGCCAGCATCATTCAGGTTATCGCCGTCGCGGGGGCTTCTGGGTTCAGATTTCTGAGGACCACCATCGCGGGAATGCCTTACATTCGAACAGGCCATGATCGGGTTGGTGAAAAGGGGGCCTCTAGCCGCGCTGTGCGTCGCATGGCTCTGGGCCGCCGATGCTCGCTCCGCGCAGCCGGCCTTTCAGGGCACCCAAGGTCCGGTTCCGCAGGCGGTCGCGGAGCGGATGCGCGCGCACTCGTGGCGGCAGGGCTGCCCCGTGCCCATCGCGGATCTCGCCTACCTGCGGCTTTCGCACTACGGCCGCGACGGGGCCGTGCACGACGGCGAGCTGGTGGTGCACCGGGATCTCGCGGCCCAGGTGCTGGAGATCTTCAAGGCCCTCTTCGCGCAGAAGTTCCCCATCGAGAAAATGCGCTTGATCGACGCGTACCAGGGGGACGACGACCGCTCGATGGCCGACAACAACAC
>JADGRD010000017.1 GCA_017881285.1 Pseudomonadota bacterium
GCAGTGGTGCTACTTCAGTACCTCGACAACGAGGTCGTCGAATACGTCCTCACCGTCCCAGAAGACTCCGAATCCAACACTTCCAGCTTCCGTTGGGAGAAGATGAGTACCGCCATCCACGTCGGTAGCGGTGGGCGTGCCGTCGTAGAGCTGCTTGCCGTCCATGGCAATCGTTAGCCTCTGTCCGCGAAGCTGCACGTCCACCTCGACAGCTTGGTAGGGGTACTGAGGGACTTGAATCGTGTCAGGAGCGACGAAGAAGATCTCTTGGCACCCGACCAGCGATTGAACCACCACGTCGCCAGCTTGTTGGTTCTCCCAGTAGGAGCGGAAGTTGATTTCGATGCGGTCGCCCGAGGCCCGCGAGCGGAGAACGAGCACCTTGTCCGGGTTGTTGCCGGACGTCATCCGGGCATGCACGCGGACATCAGCAGCGGACAGCGTCGTGAGGACCGAGGTTGTCATGCCCGTGCCTGCCTGCGGCCCTCCAGGGCAAGTAATCTGCCCGTCCGCCGGCCCCACGCCATGGTAGGTGCCATCCGTGACCGACCAAGTGCCGGCTTCGTTGGTGAAATTGCTGCTGTCGCTGGCGCTGGTGAAGTCGTAGCAAAGGCGCTGGGATACATCCGAGGCGAGCGGCCCGAGACTGCCGCAAGTGAAAGTCGACTGCGCACCACCGGCTTCTGCTGCCAACGCATCGAGCGTGCCACCTTCTGCGCCCATCTCTGCTGCACTATCCAAGACAGGCGCCTCGCTCGGCGGAACGTCCTTGTTGCCGGTATCGAGAAGACGTCCCGGCCCATCCGGCCCGCTGTCCAGAAGAGGGGCATCGGGCAACATTGCGACATGGTCCGGACCCACGTCCGTCGGCCCGGCTTCAGCCAGCGGGGCGGTGTCGCTGTTCGATACGTCCGGCGTGGTGGGCAAGAGAACATCCGATCCGTCCGGACCCGGGCTGCCATACGCATCCCTTCCCGCGAAAGAACCGTCCTTGTTTGCATTCCCTCCGGTGCCGGAATCACCGCATGCACCAAGGAAAGGAAACACAAGCAGGCCGAGTGCCAGGTGCCAACGGGCGAATGGCGAACGATTCGGGTCCATCTTGATACTCCGTACTCTGGATAAGTTCATGACTCTCCTCATAGCGAGACCAACCCAACGAATGTGCCCACCCGAAGAAGCAAGGAAGGAGCCAACGCGGGCGAAGGCCGAGCCATTCTCCAGATTCGCGAAGAACGGGGCCTTCACGCCGGCAGCTCAACCCTGGATCGGTCACAATGATTGGATTCGTCCATCAACATGATGGGATCGTAGTGCGGATCGGCCAACGAATCAATTACTCGATCGAGGGGTAACCGAATCTTGGCGACGGCCTTCTGGACACCACGGGGTACGCTAGAAACTAGACGTCGGCATCCTCATAGCCGCTGAAGGGGACCCACATGCTTTTCTCGGTTCCGATCATGGTGCTGTGGGAGTGGAGCATCCCGAAGTTGGAGCAGTTGACGGAGTAGAAATCCAGGCTTCGGTTCCGGGCGAGCTCCTCTCGTATCTCGTCGAGCATGACGACGCTGGTCTTCCTCTCGGTGTGGATCTTGTTGATCGCGAACTCCTGGTCTTCCTGGGTCAGGAAGGAATAGACCGGAGACAAGGCATGCTGGTCCACCAACTCCACAAGGTCCTCGGGATAGACGTCCTTCTGAGATTCCGTCTCGATGGCCACGACGCTGAGCTGGCCGAACAGTCCCGCCGTCTTTTGCGGATCGGACGCCGGATAGGTGGTGATGCAGGGAATCGCCATCTTGAAGAAGACTCGCGACTTTCCGTCGATCGTGGGGACTTTGGCGGAATAGCCGCACTGGTATTTCACCAAGCATTTCTCCTTGGAGACGGGAGTGCGCTTTTCGACGAAATAGGGATACTCGAGATCGATCTTTACCGTGGTGGCCTTGAGCTCCTTGACGTAATCGGCGATGTTGTCGCGCAGCGACTTGGTCCCGATCCGGTCCCGATGCTGGTGCACCACCTGGATGAACTTGTCGATCCACCCGGCCTCGAACTCGTGCATGATGCGGGCGTTGATGGAGATGTTGGCGATGGTGGCTTGGCCGTCCGGATTGGCCTTCGACGCCACCTTGATGGGGAAAGGCAGGTCCTTCATCCCGACTTCCACCAGAAACCTCTTCTCGTCCTTCATGGTTGTTTCTCCTCGATCATGGATTCGGTTAGCTGCGCCATGATCTTCCAGATGTCGCTCTCGAACAAGCTCACATTCATCCTTGCACCATGGTCCGAAAGATTCCAGGCATCTCCCCCCGCCGCCAATCCGTCGGGGGAAAGCCTCACCCCGAGAAAATCGAACCGACCGCAGATCTCCCGGATGAGGCCCAGGGACTCCTCGGGATGGCGGGTGATGAATGCCAGAGTATCCAGGCCCTCCAGCAGGGCGGTGAAGGCGCCGATGTATTTCAAGACATCGTAGATCAGGATGTCGCGCCCTTCCGTCTTGCCGACTCCAGCCGGGCCGCAAACCAGATCCCGGTAGCCGCAGCGACGGCCGAGCAGCGCCTTGAAGCCGCTTTCCCACGACAGAAGCTCGTTGATTTCCCGGAAGGACATCCCGGAAGAATGGAGCTCGAAGACGATGGTGGCGTCGATGTCTCCGCAGCCGGTCCGGGAGGGGATGCCTTCCACGGGAGTGAAGCCGATCGTGGTGTCGAGCGACTTTCCATCCCGCAAGGCCGCGATGTTGGTGTGGTCGCCCAGATACACGGAAACCATCTTGCCGACGTTTCCCCCGAACATGGAACAGGCCTTCTCCCAGGCCCACTGGTGCACCAGTCCGTAGCTCCCGTAGCGCCGCACGCCCGTTTCCCTCAGTTCCTCGGGGACCGCGTAGGTTCCGGCCACGTCGGGCAGCCCTGAAAAGAACGCCGTGTCGCAGAATAGGAAATGAGGGATGCCGGGCAGCTCCTGCGTCCAGCGATCGAGCACCTTGCAGGTGATGTCGTTGAATTCGGGCAGGAACCTGATGGTGTCCTTCACCTCGTCGAGCGTCTGAGGCGTGAGCCGCAGGACCGGCTCCTTGATCCGGTCCCCGCCGTGTCGCAGGAGATAGCCCACCCCCTTCACCCGGCCGAGGTTTCCGGCGCCTTTCCTCACCGTCCGGAACCATTCCGCGCCAAACAAGCAGCGGCTGGATCTGGCCGCGCCTTCCTCGAAGACGCACCAGCGCAGATACGGCGGCTCAGGATCGAAGAGAAGCAGCATCTTGCTTTCCCTTCATCAAGGCGATGCCTTCCCAGCCGATCACCAGCTCTTCCTCGGTAGGAACGATCAAGACCTTCACCTTGGAATCGGGCGCATCGAGGCGGGCAATCTCGTCGCCGGAGGCGCGCTGGTTGGCCTGCGTATCCAGCCTGACACCGCACCAGTCCATCCCCGCACAGACCCGCTCCCGCACCAGCCAATTGTGCACGCCGATGTCGTCGGTGAAGACCAGGACGTCCAGGCCGCCCAGAACGGCAACATAGCTACCGATGTACTTCTTGAGCCGGTAGACGTACATCTCGAACGCCAGCTTCGCCTGCGGATCGTCGCCGACGCGCTGGATGATGTCCCGGATGTCGCTCGAGAAGCCGGAGATGCCGAGAAGCCCGCTCTTCTTGTTCAGCATGTCCATCAGGTCGTCGGGGTGATATCCGAACACCGCCATCAGGTACAGGGTGAGAATGGGATCGATGTCCCCGCTCCGGGTGCTCATGACCAGCCCCGAGAGCGCCGTGTAGCCCATCGAGGTGTCCACCGACTCGCCGTTCTTGACAGCCACCGCGCTGGAGCCGCCCGTCCCGAGATGGCAGGCCACAATTCGCGATCCCGACAGGGGCATGCCGAGAGTTTCGGCGGTCTTGCGGACAACATACCGATAGGAAAGGCCGTGGAAGCCGTGTTTGCGGAACCCATACTTCTTGACGAGGCCCTTGGGCAGAAGATACGTGCTGGCGCAGGCTGGGATGGTGGAGTGAAAAGCCCCGTCGGCGGTGACGTACTCTGGGAGCTTGGGCAGGGCTTTGCGGCAGGCATAGATGACCCGGAGGATGGCCGGATGATGGACGGGGAGGATGGGAACCAGGGCTTTCAGCCGGAGCAAAAGCGCAGCGTCCACCCATGCCGTCTGGAAATAGCCGGCGGCATGAACCCAGCGATGGCCGATGCAGTCGAACTTGATGCCGATCTCCCCGAGCTTGTCGAGGACCAGCACGGCCGCCTGCCCATGGTCGTCGAGTGGCGTCTCGACGCTTTCTCGGCTTCCGCCATGCTCATACTCAATCGAGGAGGGCTTGCTCCCCTTCACACCAACCCGGTGCGCCTTGCCGGATAGAACGACCCGGATGTTCTCCATTGGATCCACGGAAAGCACCTTGAAGGTCAGGGATGAGCTCCCGCAATTGAAGATCAGGATGTTCAAAAGAAGAACCCTCCTTCTCGACTCATACCATGTCTGTCTGTCCTGCGCTGGGGGCGCAAGGCTGGGGCGACGTATTCGGGAATCCCCCTCGCGGATCCTCGCCAAGCAAGTCAGAATGCCCCGGCCCCAACCCCCATGCCGACGCAAGAGCACCGCGAGATCCCCTTCAACTACACCTCCGCCAGCGACGAACAGATCGTGACCTTTCTGTTCGGGGCGGAGACCTGGTCCGTGCTCGAACAGCTCCGCGAGCGGCGGATCACCGGCCGCTCGGCGCGCCTGCTCATGCGCTTCATGGGCGATATGTTCATGCTGCGCCGCAACCCCTTCCTCTGGCAGCAGCTCGTCGATTCCGGCCGCCGCCGCCGCGAGTTGGTGACGCTTGCCCGGCGCGATCTCGACATCGTCGAGCGCAACGCGCGCGATGAGGAGCTGGTGCAAAAGCTCATCGCGACCTGCCGAACCTACCTGGACGAGGTGCTGCGCGATCTGTCCGCGGCGCGGCGGCGACGGCAGCGCGTGCGCCGAGGGCTGGGCGCGGTCATCGGCGAAGCCAACGTCACCTTCGATCCCTTCGCCCTGGTCAGCCACGCGACCGACGCGACGGACTGGCGCCTCTGCCTGCCCCTGGCGGTCGCGCGCCCGGAGCGCGAGCGCGACGTCGCGCCCTTGCTCGCGGCCATCGCCCGCTTGCGCCTGTACGCCATCCCGCGTGGGGCCGGCACGGGGCTCACCGGCGGGGCGGTACCGCTGGCCACCGACTGCGTGATGGTCAACACCGAGCGACTCGACCGCATTCGCGGGGTGACCGAACGGGAGCTCGTGCAGGGCGATGGCACACGCAAAGTCGCGGCCGTGATGGAGCTCGAAGCCGGCGTGGTCACCGAAACCGCGATGGCCGAGGCTGAGAAGCGCGGGTTGGTCTTCGCCACCGATCCGACCAGCGCATGGGCCTGTACCGTGGGCGGCAACCTGGCCGAGAACGCCGGCGGTAAGTCGGCGGTCCTCTGGGGCACCGCCATCGACAACGTGCTCGCCTTCCAGCTTGCGCTGCCCACGGGTACCACCTGCCGCGTGGAGCGCGTGGGCCATCCCCTGCGCAAGATCCAGCCCGGCGACGAAGTCCGCTTCGCCGTGACCACGAGCGACGGTTCGCCGGATCTAAACCACACCATCGTTCTGCGGAGCGACGAGATCCGCAAGCCCAACCTGTGGAAGGACATCACCAACAAGGCGCTGGGCGGCGTTCCCGGCCTGCAGAAGGAAGGCACCGACGGCATCATCACCTCCGCCGAGTTCATTCTCCACCGCGCCTATCCCGAGACCTTGACCGCATGCCTGGAATTCTTCGGCGAAAGCATGGACGAGGCGGCCCGCGTGATCCTGGACATCGCCCAGAAGTTTCCCAACCGCGGTGAGGAGGCGCTGCAAGCCCTCGAGCACTTCGACGAGGAATACGTGCGCGCCATCGACTATCGGACCAAGGCCGCCAAGAACGAGCGGCCCAAGGCCGTGCTGCTCATCGACATGGTGGCACATACGGCCGAACAGCTCGCGCGCGGTCGCGAGCGGCTGGCCGGATTGCTCCTGCCCTATCCCGACACGCACGTCTTCTTCGCGCGCGACCCCGCCGAGGCCGCCCGCTTCTGGGCCGACCGCAAGAAGCTGGGCGCCATCGCCAAGCGCACCAACGCCTTTAAGCTCAACGAGGACATCGTCCTGCCGCTCACCGCGCTGGCCGAGTTCGCGCGCTACCTCGACGAGTTCAACGTCGCCGAGGAACGAGAGAACCAGCTCGCCTGTGTGGCGCGCGCGCGGCAAGCCGCGTCCGAGGCCTCGCCCAGCGACAAGGAGTGGCTACCGCAGAAGCTGCCGGCGACGTTGGCGCGTTGCGAACGCGCCGAGGTCGATCTGCGCGCGGCAAGCCCGGACGAACTGCGCCGGCAGCGCCACCTGCGGCGGCTGCAACGCGATCTCGCGGCGCTCTTCGCCGGATACCAAACCGTCCAGACCGAGATCGAGCGCGGCATCGGGGAGGAACGCAGCCGCCTCATCGTCATCGCCACCCACATGCACGCCGGCGACGGCAACGTGCACGTCAACATTCCGGTCTTTTCCAACGACCGCGAGATGATGAAGCGGGCGACGCGCGCCGCGGACACCATCATGGATCACGCGGTGGATCTGGGCGGCGCGGTGAGCGGCGAGCACGGCATCGGCATCACCAAGCTCAAGCACTTGGGCCAGGCCGCGGTGGCGGATCTGGACGCGCACCGCGCGCGCGTCGATCCGGCCGGCATCATGAACCCCAAGAAGCTCGCCGACCGGACCGTGCTCGACTACGTCTTCACTCCCAGCTTCAACCTGCTCGAGCTCGAGGCCAAGATCCTCCAGTACGACCAGCTCCACAACCTGGCGGACCGAATCAGCAAGTGCGTCCGCTGCGGCAAGTGCAAGCCCAACTGTTGTGTCTTCTTTCCCGGCCAGACGCTCTTCTATCACCCGCGCAACAAGAACCTGGCCATTGGCTCGCTCGTCGAGGCCCTGCTCTACGAGGCACAACGCGTTCGCACCACCGACTTCGAATCACTCGCGTACCTTGAGAACGTGGCCGACCACTGCACCATCTGCCACAAATGCCTCCCGCCCTGCCCGGTCAACATCGACACCGGCGAGGTGTCCATCCTCGAGCGCGAGATTCTCGTGGCCCGCGGCACCAAGAAGACCGCGCTGCCGACTCGGCTGACGCTCGCGTATCTGGACAGCACCAGCCGCGTGTTCAACGCCGTCTTCCGCTACTTCGTCCTGCGCATGGGGACGGCGGCGCAACGGTTGGGCACGCGCGTCGCACGCGACTTCGCCCTGCCCGCGGCACTTTCGGAACGGTCGCCGCTTGCGTTGCTGCGCTCGCCGGTGGCCCGGCCCGCGCTGTATCCACTTCACCGGGCGCTCCCGGTGTACCACCAAAGCCAGGCCCTGGTCATCGAGCCCGAGACGGCGGCCGAACGCACGGTATTCTACTTCCCCGGCTGCGGCTCCGAGCGCCTCTACAGCGACGTGGGCAAGGCGAGCATCTCTCTGCTGCTCGCCACACGCTGCCGAGTCGTGCTGCCGCCGCCGAGGCTGTGCTGCGGCTTCCCGAGCGGCGCCAATGCCAAGACCCGCATGCACGACCGCAAGGTGCTCTCTGACACCATTGTCTTCAGCCAGATCCGCAGCATGTTGAGCCACCTTGCCTTCGACGCCCTGGCCGTGAGTTGCGGCACGTGCCGCGAGGCCCTGCACGCGATGGGCGCCCACGAGATCTTCGGCTGTCCTCTCGTCGACGTCGGCGGGCTCGCCCTCGCGCACGGCGCCTCCCTGCCGACCGACGGGCGCCTGCTCTACCACCGCCCTTGCCACGATTCGCTCGACGATCGCGGCCCGCACCTTCTCGCCGGAAACGGCGCCGAAGTCGCGGCCGTCCCCCACTGCTGCTCCGAGGCCGGCACCCTGGCACTGAGCCGGCCGGACATCGCGCACAAGCTGCTGACGCGCAAGAAATCCGCCCTCGCCGCGCTCGCCGACGCGGACCGACCCGCGCCGCTCGTGACCAATTGCCCCTCCTGCCTGCAAGGGCTGGCGCGACAGGAGCACCCCGGCGCCAAGCCCGTGCACCTCGCGGTGCTGCTCGCGCGCGCGAATGGCGGCGAGGATTGGCCGGAGAAACTCGCAACGGCCCTGCGGCGCGCGGAAGTCGTGAACTTCTGACCACGCCCCAAACATGCTCGATCTGCATGTGCGTCCGGTGTCCCGCGAGATTCCGAAATCAGGTGGAAACGCCACGGTCACCGGAACCAACAACTGGATCGTGAAGGATCTGGGCGCCTTCGAGAGCACGACGACGAGCCTTCCGACGGGCCCCTATGGCGCTCCACCCACCACTCGGCTGGATGGCAGTGTGGACGCAACACCTGCGATCGATGCCGGGAAGGCCGGCACGGGCGGGACGGCCGGCATGGGCGGTGTCGCCGGCACCGGTGGCAGGGGCGGTGCCGGCGGCGCGGGCGGGGCCACGGCGTTGCCCGACGCGAGCCTCACGTCCGGCGGTGGAGCGACCGGGACGGGGGGCGCGACCGGGACGGGGGGCGCCGGGGGGATCGGCGGCGCCACCGGCGCGGGCGGTTCGAGCGCAACGAGCGGAGCCTCCGGCACCGCGGGAGCGGGCGGCACAGCGATGCCGCCGCCGGCGTCGAAAACCTCCGGTTGCGGCTGCGATCTCGCCGGCAGAGCGCCACACGGAGCGTGGTGGCTGATCGGGCTGCTCCCCGCGTGGCGGCGGCGACGGAACATCACGAACATCTGACCGTGCGGTTGCCCCCGCCCCTCCTCCGCCGGGCGCGCAAGACGCGGACCTGATTTGGCCTTATGATGCTGGCATGAGCTTCGCGGACATTTGCCTGATGGGTTCGGTCCTGGTGGTCGTTGCGGTGCTCGCAAAGATGCTGCGAGCCATCCGCTTGCTCGACGGGCGGGTCACGATCCTCCAAGAACAATTGGAGCAAAGCCGCACCACCCTGCAACGTGCGGTGGCCGGCAAACTGCCGGCGCACAAGCCGTCCTCGGGCAAGACGCCCATCGAGGGCGTCTCCGTCGTGGCTGCGGCAGCCGCGGCCCGGCGCACGCCCGCGCCGATCGAACCGGAGATGAGCCAGGACATCCGCTCGCCCGGCGAGGCGACAACGCATGTGATCGACCAGTCCGAGGCCGACTCGATCTATGCGCAACTGGCTGCCGAACAAGAGCGCCTGAAGCGAGCCATGGGCCGGGACTTCCAGGTGCGCGCTCGCCAGCGGTCCGCCAGCGAAATCCGCGGCAAGCCCGTGGTGCGCGCCCTGTCGGCGCAAGATCTCGCCAGGAAGCTGGAACGAAAGTAGGAAATCGCCTCTGGATTACCACCGCACCAGCGCGCGCAGGATCGCCAGCATGACCTTCCACATCGGCTCGACCAGCCGGGTGACGATGGGGCTGCGAAAGTCGGGGTAGTCGATGACCGCGGTGAAGTGGCGCAAGAGCTCGCGGTCGGGCACGCGGCGGAGGCGCGCGATGGCGCGGCGGCCGCGCCAGAGGTAGCGCCATGCCGACGGGTGCAGGAACCACAGGAGCGACCGCACCTTCGCACCCAGCCAGCCCCCCCGCGCCGCCATGAGCAGGAGACCGGCGTCGGCGATGAGCATGGCGGGCAACAGGAGCAATACGGTCGCGAGCCGATAGTTCTTGAGCACCACGATCCAGCGGTTGCGCTCCATCCAGTACCACTTGGACTTGGCCCGCGAAAACTCGTAGTGGTGCCGGCACACGCTCGCCGGGGCAATGAGATTGCGTAGGCCCGCCAGGCGCAGGCGCCAGCCGAGATCCAGATCCTCGTGGTAGAGCCACAAGGTCTCGTCGAAAAGGCCCACGCGTGCAAGCGCCGGCACGGGCAGCAGCACGCAGGCGCCCGATGCGAAGGCGATATCGCGCGGTTCGACCGCCACGCTCGCGCGCGCCCCCAGGTAGCCGCCGACGTAGCCGAAGCCCAGGAAGTGAAGGGCGTTGCCGCTGGTGTTCACCACCGCGGGGTCGTTGCCCAGAACCAGCAGCGACTGCACCGAGCCGACGTCCGCGGTCTTCTCGGCGACGCGCACGCCTTCGCGCAAGGCCGCGGGCTCGAAGGTGGCGTCGGGGTTAAGCAGGAAGGCGTAGTCAACCCCGCGCGGAAGGATCGCGCGCAGGGCGAGGTTGTTGCCAGCCGCGAATCCCACGTTGCCGCCCGGTTCGTGAATCACGACGGTCGGCAGGCGGTCGCCGAGCCGATCGATCTCCCGTCGAGCGGCCGCCAGGCTGCCGTCGCCGGCGCCGTTGTCGACCAGATGGAATTCCAACCGCTCGTGCGGGTAGTCGACCGTCGCGATGCTTTCGAGCAAGCCGGGCATGAACTTCTCGCAGCGATAGATCACCGTCACCACGGCCACGCGCGGAAGCGACTCGGTCTTTTCGATGCTCAAAGCTCAGACCTACTTGCGTGAAGAGGTCGCGCCGTCTTCGGCGGCCAATTCCGCCAGGACCTTCATCGCCGCCTCGCGCTTGGCCTTCCGCCTGGTCTCCCGCTCGGCCGCCTCGGACGGGGCGGGGGCCATGCGCGGACTTTCGCCACCGTTCGCGGCCTTGCCATTCTTGCCGCTTTCGGCACGCGCGTACTTGCTGGCGACCGCCGCCAGCGCGGCGGCCTCGTCAGGCGACGGCGTGCTCGAGGCGCGGAAGGAAGGCAGCACATCCTTCACGAAGCGCTCACGTTCGGCCGCTTCCTCGGCCATGGCCTTGTGGTAGATGGCGTGCATCAGCTCGGACACCCGGGCCGCGTCGGTGCGCGGCGCCGCCTCGGCGATGGCGTCCGAAAGCGCCAGGCGGAATTCCTCCGCGTTCGGGAAACGCTTGTTGCGATCGAGGGCCAGCGCGCGCATGACCACCGCATCCAGGGCCGGCGTGACCCACGGCGCCCGCGACGACGGCGGTGCGGGTTTCGGATGGCGCACGACCGCGAGTGCCGCCGCCGGATCGAGCCCGGCGATCTGCAAGTACTGGTGTCCGGTGAGCAGCTCCCAGAGGACCACGGCCAGCGAGTAGACGTCCGTGCACGGATCGGCGACCTCGCCGCGCGCCTGCTCGGGCGCCAGGTAGGCCGCACGACCGAAGACCACGCCGGGCTGCGTGTGTTCCTCCTTGAGCGCGCTGCGGGCGAGGCCGAAGTCGGTCAGCTTCACGTCGCCGTTGTAGGCCAGCATGATGTTGGGCGGGGCCACGTCCCGGTGCACCAGGTTGAGCTCGCCGTAGTTGTGCACATAGGACAACGTGCGCGCCACCTCGCGCGCCGCCTGCAGGGCGACCTCGAGGGGAATGCGGTGGCGGACGCGCACGCAGCGGTTCCACACCTCGCGCAGATCCTTGCCCTCGACCAGCTCCATGGCGATGTAGAACTCGCGCTCGACCTGACCGGCGTCGAAGGTGTTGACCAGGCCTGAATGCGTGAGCCGCAAGACCACCTTGGCCTCATCGAGAAAACGCTTGGCCTTGCCTTCATCCGCCTTCTCCGGGATGACCTTCTTGATCACGCACAGCTTGTCGAAGCCGTCGATCTGCCCGAGCGCCGCGACGTAGATCTCGCCCATCCCGCCCTTGGCCAGGGGCTTGAGCAGGACGTACTTGCCGAACTGTCGCGGATAGGTAATCGCCATCCCGGGACGGCCTAGCTTATCAGCGTGCAAGGGCGGCCGTCGCCTATTTCGGGGGCTCCTCCTGGCTTTCGAGCAGGCGCAGGCCCTGGCCGGCGACGCGGTTGTTCGGGTCGAGCTTGAGGGCCTCGTTGTACGCCTTCTTGGCCTCCTCGAACTTCTGCAGCTTGAAATAGGCATCCCCCAAGAGCACCCGCGCCTCGACACCCCCGCCCAGTTTGGCGCTCTCCTTGGCCCGCTCGGCCGCCTGCTTGTAGTCCTTTTCCTGGAAGGCGATCTTGGCCAGACCAGCCGCCGCGGCCCCCTTGGCCGGCTTCACGGCAAGGAGCTTCTCGAAGGCGGCGCGCGCCTCGTCGTAGCGCTGGGCGTGCAAGAGCTGCCGCGCCTGCTGCAGCGATTCCTCGATCTCCTTGGCCGGCGCGACCACCGGGCGCGTGGTGCGCCCGCTCGCTTCGCGCTTCGTGCCCTCGCTGGCCTCCAGCGAGGGCGGCTGCGCCTCGGCGCCCGCATCCAGCGGGGCAGGCGGCTCGGGCAAGGGCGGCACCGGTTCGGGAGCGACGGGCAGCGCGGCGGGCGCGACCGCGGCCCGCGCCGAGCCCGGCCCGTTCTTCCGCCTGTCCCCCGCGAAGCGGCCGAGGAGGAAGAACGCCCCCACTACCAGCAGCGCGACCGCGGCCACGGACGCGACATAGATACGCCGCCGGTACGCGAAGGGCCGAACGATGCGGGTCACCGACAGCTCGGGGAGCACCGCCTGCAGGCCACCCTGCGCGTCGTCGCGCGACGAGGTGCTGGTCAGCGGCACCAACACCGGCGGCGGCGTGGTCAGCAGCGCGTTTTCGATCGAACGGATCTCGTAGGCCATGTCGGCCATGCTCTGCGGGCGGTCGTCGGGCGAACGGGCCATGGCGCGTTCGACCAAGGCAACCATCGCGGGCGGCACTCCGGGCCGCACCTCGGCGAGCGGCGGCGGCGGCTCGTTGGCCTTCTTGTGCAGCACCTCCATCACGTTGTCGCCCTCGTAGGGCGCCTTGCCGCTCAGCATCTCGTACATGATCGAGCCGACGGCGTAGATGTCGGAGCGCGGGTCCGCGGGATGGCCGGCGGCCTGCTCGGGCGCCATGTACTCGGGGGTGCCCATGGCCACGCCCGGCCGGGTGAGGCGTTTGCCGCGTTTGGGCTGGTCCTCGATGTCGGCGGTTTTGGCGATGCCGAAGTCGAGCACCTTCACGAACTCGCTTGCCTCGCGCAGATCGACGCCGGGGTTCGTCCCACTCGTCGACGAACGATTGGCGCCGCCCTGCCCGAGGAGCAGGATGTTCTCGGGCTTGAGATCGCGGTGAATCACGCCGACGTCGTGCGCGGCCTGCAGCGCCTCGCACACTTGCTCGGTGATGTGCAAGACGCGCAGCGCGGCCAGCGGGCCCTCGCGATGGATGAGCAGCCCCAGCTCGATGCCCTCGATGTACTCCATCACGAAGAAGAGCGAGCCGTCGAGGGTGGTGCCGAAGTCGGTGACGTTGACGACGTTGGGATGCTCGATGCGCGAGGCGGCCCGCGCCTCGCGCCGGAAGCGCTCGACCAGATCCGGCGTGCGCGAATAGGCCGGGTGCAGAACCTTGATGGCCACACGCTTGCCGATCTCGATGTGTTCCGCCTCGTAGACGCGGCCCATGCCGCCCTCGCCACACAGGCGTTTGATCTGGTAGCGGCCGGAAAGCAGCGCCCCGACCATGCGCGAGCCTTCCTCGAGCGGCTTGGGCGTCAGCGGCGGTTCAGGCTCGCCGGGGCGGCCGAGTGGCGCGGTCGGGATGCGCTCGCCCACGCCCTCCACCTCCGCCGGCGGTCGCGGCGAGAGCGGCTCGCTGCGCGCGCTGCTGAACCCGTCGAGCAGGGCGGCGCCCTCACGGATGAGCTGACTCCGCTCGGCGCGCTCCTGGATCATGATGTCGCTGAAGAGCTCGCGCAGAAAGCGCGCGACCTGGTGCCCGTCCATGGCCGGGGCGTTCTTGGCCAGGAACGCCGCCAGCTCCGAGCGGAACTCCTCGCCGCTGCCGAAGCGATCCTCCGGCCGCGGGGCAAGCGCCTTGATCATGATGAGGTCTAGCTCGCGCGGCACGCGGCTGGCCTTCTGCGACGGCGGCACGACCCGCGGGTTGCGCACGCGCTCGAGCAGATCGTCCTGCGCGTCCTCGCCGCCCGGACGCGCGGTCGGGGCGAAGAGCTGCCGCCCGGTGAGCAGCTCCCACAGGATGACGGCCGCGGCGTACAGATCGGTGCGCCCGTCGAGCAGCTCGCCGCGCGCCTGCTCGGGCGACATGTAGCTGACCTTGCCGTAGACCACGCCGGGGGCGGTCTTCTCCAGCTTGAGAGTCGAGGTCGCGAGGCCGAAGTCGGTGAGCTTGACCTCGCCCGAATAGGACAAGAGCACGTTGGGCGGGGAGACGTCGCGATGAACGAGCTTGAGGCCCTCGAAGGTGTGGGCATAGCCCAGCCCCCGCACCAGCTCCTTGACGATCTGGACCGCGACCGGCAGCGGAAACGCCACGCCCCGTTGCGCGCAACGGTTCCACACCGCGCGCAGGTCCTTGCCCTCGATGAAATCCATGCCGAGGTAGATCTCGCCCTTGACCTGGCCAGCGTCGAACACGCCGACCAGATTGCCGTGCGACAGCCGCACCACGACCTTGGCCTCGTCCTTGAACCGCTGCAGATAGCCCTTCTCGATCAGGTGAGGCAGCGCGGTCTTGACCACGCACAGCTTCTCCATGCCGCGATTGCCGTGCAGAGCGAGGTAGAGGGCGCCCATGCCCCCACGCGCTAGGGGCTTGACTAAGACATACCCACCAAAGCGTCGCGGAAAACCTTCCATGTCTGAGCGTGCTGCTGATCGATCTTATGGGAACGGGCGCGAGATTCCTAGGGGCCAGGCCCGAAAAGACGACAAACCATACACCGATCCGGCGTCCAGGGCAGCCACGAAGGGGGCCGGAACCGGATCCGGAACCGAATGCCGGATGCCGGCCACGGAGCCGGAGCCGGACGCCGGCCACGGTAACTATGGGCGGGTGCCGCTGCCGGAGTTGCAATTCACGCCGGCCACGCAGTTGGCCGCTCCCCCGCCCGTGGAGGAAACCTCGCACGTCGCCCCGCTGCTATTGACGGACAACGCGCACGAGCTCTTGCCTGAGCAATGGACGACGTTGGTGGCCGCAGTGGGTGTTGAGCCCCCCTGATTTACTACCTCCGAGGTTCTTCGCGTGGCGCGACGATTTTTTCAGCGGTCGTGTCATGAGGTTTCAGGCTCCAGGCTTCAGGCTCCAGGCTTCAGGCTATCGTGCAGGCGCGTGAGTCGAGATCCAGCAAAGCTCAAGGTCTTCGCCATGGCAGACAATCTGGTCGAGCCTGTCTACCGCGCAACCGCTCGTCTTCCGTCCGAGGAGCGCTTTGGGCTGCAAGCACAGATCCGGCGGGCAGCCGTCTCGGTCCCGACGAGAGAACCTGAAGCCTGGAGTCTGGAGCCTGAAGCCTCGGGTTGCGGGCGAAGACCGCGCTATGTGCTGGCCGCGACACTTGATACACGGACATCCTGAGGGCGGCTGGCACGCCTCACCAGCGGAAATTATGTGTGAGGTGCCCCACGCGCCATAACGCGAAGTTAACTCTTGAATAGCTTGGCGCGGTAGACGCCCATCTTGGTCAAGCGGAACTGCACGCCCGTCCACAGGCAGCCCAGGCCGTATTTCAGGCTGCGCCGAAAGTTGATGGACGAGGCCTCCTCGAAGTACTTGGCCGGGCAGGTCACCTCGGCGATGGAGAAGCCGAGGAAATGAATCTGCGACAGCATCTGGTTGTCGAAGACGAAATCGTCCGAGTTGCGCTCGATGGGCACGCTTTCCAGCACCTTGCGCGTGAAGGCGCGATAGCCGGTGTGGTACTCGGAGAGCTTGGCGCCCATGAGAAGGTTCTGGGCCATGGTGAGGAAGCGGTTGCTGATGTACTTGTAGAACGGCATGCCGCCCTTGAGCGCCTGGCCGCCCA
>JADGRD010000317.1 GCA_017881285.1 Pseudomonadota bacterium
GCCGATGTAGCGCCCGCCGCTGCCGTTGCCCTCCACCAGCAGGAGGTACTTGGTCGATCCCTTGACCTTGTAGACACGCGAGCCCTCCAGCAAGGCCGAGCTCTGCGTCAGCTTGACGGGATCGCCGAACCCGTTCGGGAAATTCCCCACCGTGGTCTGGGCGCGAAACAGATAGCCGAGGGTGTTGGTGAAGAAGAGGTGGCAGTTGGCGCTGTCGCAGATGACCCAGAAGTCGGTCCAGCCGACACCGCCGGCTCCGGCATTGTCCGTGACGATCTTGGGCGTGCTGGCATAGAAATTCGTGGGTTTGTTCCACTTGAGGGCCTGGCCGGGGTCGGAGTTGGTCGAGTAGCCCGGCCCCCCGGACTGAGAAATGAGATACCAGGTGCTCTTGGCCGCGAAATAGAAGAGCTGAGGCTGCGAGCGCCCAGCGCCGAACGCGGCATCGTTGTCCAGGAAGTCGACCGTGGCGCTGCTCGCGTTCACCCAATCCACGAAGCTGGCGTGCTGGATATTGGCCTTTTGGGCCGTGTCCCAGATGGTCGCGTAGACGTGGTACCTGCCGCCGTAGAAGACCACCGTCGGCGCCCTGATGCCGGCAAGGCTGTGGCTGCTGTCCGATACGGGGTCCATCAGGGATGGCGTGGAGGCCCAGCCGTAGCTCGTGGTCACGCCGCAAACGGTGCTCGTGGTTCCACCGAGCCCACCAACACCGGTGGTGGTGCCCGTGGTCGTCACCCCGCCCGTGCCCGTCACCCCGCCCGTGCCCGTCGCGCCGCCGCTACCCGTCACGCCACCGGAAGGATCGCCGCCGCCCGTGCCCGTCACGCCGCCGGAAGGATCGCCGCCGCCCGTGCCCGTCACGCCGCCGGAAGGATCGCTACCACCCGAGCCGGATGCCCCCGCGCCGCCTGACGACATATCCCGGCGCACGATGGGCGAGCAAGCCACGCTGGCCAGCATCACCAGCATCGCCGCCGCCAGGCAGCCGAAATATTTCTCAGCTCGCATCGGGTGTCCTCCTCTGGTGCAACTCGATCGCCCCCGCTGACCTGGCGTGATTCCTGACGGAAAGACACGACCCCAACCGGAACCCAATTGGTTTAGCACGGCCGTTCGCCGATTCACAAATGGGTAAGCCAGGTCCTGCGCGACATGTCAGTAAACGCCGACATGCCGGTACCCAGGTCACAAGCTGCGCACGTCCACCCAGCGCATGCCCGCGCGCCGCGCGGCCTCCACGCCCAGATCGGTGTCCTCGTAGACCGTGCACTGGTCGGGGGCGACACCCAGGCGGCGCGCGGCCTCCAGGAAGACATCCGGCTCGGGCTTGTGCCGCACGGTATCTTCCGCCGCGATGATCACGGAAAACCAGTCGAGAATTCCGATCTGGCGCAGGGTCATTTCCACCATGTGACGGTGCCCACCCGACGCCACGGCCATGGGCGTGTTGCCACGCGCCCGACGCGCGATGTCCACGACCTTCTCGATGGCGCGAATCTCGCCAACCTTCTCGATGAAGGCCCTTTCCTTCTGGCGGGTCAGCGCCAACACATCGGGAATCTTGCCCACCTCGGCAAAGAGAGTCTCGATGATCTTGCCGGTCGGCATGCCGCCCATGGAGTAGAAGCGATCCTCGGGAAACACCACCCCATGGGGCCGCAGGATCTCGACCCACGCTTGGTAGTGCGCCGGCATGGTGTCGGCCAGGGTTCCGTCACAATCGAAGATGAGGGCCTTCACGGCCGCCGTTCATAGCAGACCGCGCGCAGAGAACGGCAGGAAAACCGCCGAAGGAATATCCACCGCCGTCCGCGGTCCCCATCGTCAGGCGTCGGTCACCGGGGAATCCGCGACCGACAGGAAAACCACGCGGGCAAACGACGACGCGAGCGCCTGGTTCTCCTTGCTCCCGAGCAAGGCCGGCAAGGCCTCGGCGGGCGCGGGCATGGGCACACGCAGGCCGGCCTTGAAGCGGGCCACGCGCGCGGCGCTCTCCTCGACCCGCGCGCGGACGGCCGCCTTGGTCTCGGCCGCCGTGACCAACGCCGCGAAGGCGCGCGCCTGCCGGTCGAGCGGCTCGCGCACCAGGAAATGATCGACGCCGGCGAGCAGACTCTCGACCACCAGGGATTCGATGGCGTGGTGGTCGGCCACCGCGGCCATGCCGAGATCGTCGCTGACCAGCAGGCCGGCGAAGCCCATCTCGCCGCGCAGAATGTCGTGGACGATCCGCCGCGACAGGGTCGCCGGCAACTCACCGTCCCACGCCGGGTAGACAACATGCGCGGTCATCAAGGCCTCGATGCCGGCGCGGCACGCGGCGGCGAAGGGCGCCAACTCGATGGAACGCAGGCGCTCGTCGTCGTGGGCCACGCTGGGCAACTCGAGGTGCGAATCGGCGTGGGTGTCGCCATGTCCCGGAAAGTGCTTCCCGCAACCCAGTACCTTGGCGTCGTGCAGTCCGCGCCAGAAGGCCAACGCATGATTGGTGACCTGCTCCGGCCGGCTGCCGAACGCGCGGCTGCCGATGACTGGGTTTCTGGGGTTGGTGTGCACGTCGAGCACGGGAGCGAAATTCCAGCCGATGCCGAGCGCGGCCAGCTCGCCGCCCAGGGCAAGGCCCACCGCGCGCGTGCGGGCAACATCGTCAGCCGCGGCCACCGAGCCCATCTCCGGCCACGCGGTGAGCGGGGCGCGCAGGCGCTGCACGCGGCCGCCTTCCTGATCGACGGAAACCACGAGATGCGCCTCGGAGGGGCTTGCCTTGCGCAGGGAGGAAACCAACGTCGCGACCTGTGCGGGATTTTCGATGTTGGGGCGGAAAAGCATCACGCCGCCAACCTCGGACCGGGCGATGCGGCCGAGCAACTCGGCCGGCGCCGCCAGCCCGTCGAACCCCACGGAAAGGAGCTGCCCGCACGCACGTCGAATCGAAGAAGCTGTCACCCCTCTACTCTACTCGATGACGAGCCGACAGGAAGTCGGCTCCGCCAGAAATAGTGGATGGGAAAGTCAGCTTCCCGCGGCAGCAGGCTCTTGCTATAAGGGCGCACTGGTTTTGCGCACCCCAAGAACGATAGAGGTTATAGGAATGTCCGACAAGGTAGGCAGATGGCTCCCCTGGCTGGCGACTGGCCTGCCTTTCACGCTCGCGCTCGTCGGGTCGGCGCCCGCGTGGGCGCAGATGGGCGGCATGGGCCCCGGCATGGGCCCCGGCATGGGGCACCCCGGCGGCGGGGGGGCGCCCCACGAGGACAAAGAAGAAGGACCGGCGGAGAACGCCCCGGACGCCGAGGAGAAAGCCACTCCCACCAAGGAGAGCGATACCGGCTACCTCGAACAGGCCCGCCGCCGCACCAAGGTGGTCGAGTTCGACGGCTACTACCGCATGCGCACCGACTGGTTGCACAAGATGAACATGGACCAGGGCTACAACGGTGTGGGGCCTGTCCCGGCCCTGCCACCTTTCCCCACCGCGAGCCAGTGCCAAACCGCTTCTCCCAATAGTGGTGCGGGGTTCGTCGGATGCGGTGACCAATCCCTTGGCAACGCCAACATGCGCCTGCGCATCGAGCCCACCATCAACATTTCCGACCAGGTGCGCGTGCGCAGCCAGTTCGACGTGTTCGACAACCTCATCCTCGGCTCGACGCCCGACTCCCTGGTGAACCCCTACATCCCGAATCAGAACCCCGGCGTCGGGCAGACCAGTGCCGCCGCGCCCGCGGACGTGCTCTCGAACACCCAGAACAGCTACGCCGCGAGCATCCTCGCCAAGCGGGCCTGGGGCGAGATCGACAGCGAGCTCGGCTCGCTGCGCTTCGGCCGCATGCCCTGGCATTTCGGCCGCGGCATGTACTTCAACCGTGGCGACTGCGCCGACTGCGAGGGCGGGACCACGGTGGACCGGCTGATGATGTTGACCACGATCTACGGCCACCAGCTTGCCCTCTCCTTGGACTTCGGCGCGCAGGGCTACGACCTCGGCTATACCGATCTCGGCCAGAAGAACATCGGCGGCTTTCCCCTCGACCTCACCCAAAAGGACGACGTCACCCAGTACACCGCCGCCCTCACCAAAATCGACGACGAGCGGACCTGGCGCGAGCGCATCGCCTCCGGGGACGTGGTGGCCAACTACGGCGCGCAGTTGGTATATCGCAGCCAGGACTACGCAACGTACAGCATTTCGCCGGCCTTGGGCACGCCCTATTCGAACAGCAACCAGACCGTCGGTGTGCCGCTGTCGGCCAACGACCTCGGCACCTCCCTCACCACCAACGTCAACGCGCTGCTCTTCATCCCCAGCCTCTGGTTCAAGCTCGGCTGGAAGGCCCTCACCCTGGAATTCGAGGGTACCATGCTCGCCGGCAAGCTGGGCAACGCCGGTCCGCTACGCCTCGGGACGACGAACAACGATCAGGGACTCACCATCCTGCAGGCGGGCTGGGTCCTGGCGAGCGAGCTTCGGCTCTACAGCGACTCCCTGTTCATCGGCTTTGAAACCGGCGGCGCCACCGGCGATCAGGCCGAGCTGGCAGGCGCCGGAACCTCGGCCAATCCACTTTACTACCCTTACCTCAACTACCGCTGGAAGTTCGTGCCCCAGCCCGCCCATGACCGCAACCTAAACGACTTCCACTTCTCGCCCGAATACCACGTGGACGAGATCCTCTACCGCCGCATCCTCGGCACGGTCAGCAACGCGATTTACTTCAAGCCCAGCATCGCCTACTGGCTCGACCTCGACTCGAAGAAAGAGCGCGAGGTCGGCGTCTCGGGCTCCATCATCTACAGCCTGGCGCCGGTGCCGGTGTCGACGCCCGGCAACTCGATCAACTATGGCCTCGAGATGGATCTCGGCCTGCAGTACCGCAACCTGCGCGAGAACATCTACGCGGGTTTCACCTGGGGCGTGTTCTGGCCCATGGCAGCGCTCAGCCGGCCCTCTGGCAGCGTCGATTCAATCCTTTGGAACTACGCCGAAGACGCCAACGCCGCGCAGGTCATCCGCACGTTCGTGGGGATAAGGTTCTAGCCCCCCTATTTCTTCTTACCGCCGGCGGCCTCGAGCGACTTGATGCGTTCCTGGGCGTCCCGCTGGGACAATGGATCGTGCTTGTCTTCGGTGGCCAGGTACTTCTTGAACGCGGCGAGGGCCTCGTCGTAGCGGCGGTCCTGGGTCAAGAGCAGGCCGAGGTCGTACCAGGCGCCCGAGATGAGCGGGTCGAGCTTGACCGCCTCCTGGTATTCGGGAATGGCGTCGTCGTTCTTCTT
>JADGRD010000318.1 GCA_017881285.1 Pseudomonadota bacterium
TCCTGCCTCGGGGAAGCCCAGAGAATGTTCCGGCCATGAACCCGCTCGATGACCTGTACCAAGAAGTCATCCTCGACCACCAGCGCAACCCGCGCAACTACGCCCCCATGCCCACCGCCAACCGGCGGGCCGAGGGCGCCAATCCCCTGTGTGGCGACCACGTCACCGTCTACCTCGACGTCGCCGACGGCGTGATCCGGAACATCAGCTTCGAGGGCGAGGGCTGCGCCATCGCCAAGGCCTCGGCCTCGATGATGACCGCGGCGGTGAAGGGCAAGACCCTGGCCGAGGCGTCCGAGACCTTCCGGCAATTCCACCAGATGGTCACCGGCGGTCAGGATCCCTGCTTTGACCTCGAAGCCCTGGGCAAGCTGGCCGCGTTCTCGGGCGTGAGCGCCTTCCCCGTGCGGGTCAAGTGCGCGAGCCTGGCCTGGCACACCCTGAACGCGGCCATGCGCAAGAGCGACGCTCCGGTGGTCAGCGGCGGGATCAGCAAGGAAGAGAAGAAGTGATGGCCGATGCGCCGGAGATCACCACCACGGAACTGGAGAAGCTGGTGTGGCAGGAGCTGCGCCAATGCTTCGACCCCGAGATTCCGGTCAACATCGTGGATCTCGGGCTGGTCTACGCCATGCAGTCGGCGCCGCTACCCGAGGGTGGCCATCGCGTGGAGGTGCTGATGACCGTGACCTCACCCGCTTGTGGCATGTCCGAGATCCTGCGCAACGAGGCGGACGACCGCATCCACGCGCTCCCTGGCGTCCGCGAAGTCGAGGTCGCCATCACGTTTGATCCGCCCTGGACGCCCGAGCTGATGACCGCGGACGCGCGGATGCTGCTCAACCTGTAACCGCCTACAAACCCGAGTAGGTCACGGGGTTCGGATAATTGCCGGTCATGAAGAGGATCGAGTAGACACCCAGCGATTCCTGGAAGTACCGGTCGTTCTCGACGGTGGTCGTGATGGCTTCCTCGATGGCCTCGCGCCGGATATCGGTGGTCGTGGGGGTGGTGCCGCCCTTGTTGTCAAAGAAGGTGACATAGTTGCACATGCCCATGTTGACCGTGTACCCGTTGTGCCCGAGGGCCGGGTCGCAGCCGGTTACCTTGCCACTGCCGTCTAGGCCCTGACAGAGCGACGAGAAACGGTTGGCATTGGTGACCACCGGGTTCTTCTTGTAGAAGTTGTTGAAGAAGTCCTGCGTGGCGTCGATCTTGGCCTGCATCTGCGACTTCGGCGCGTAGTGCGTCGAAGAATTGACAGCATTTTCGGGCAGGGACGTGTTGTTGCCGAACCACGCACCGTCGATGGCCACGCGCCAGAGCCCGCGCAGCTCTTCGTAGGTGCCCTCGGTCGGCGCCTCGCAGGGGGCGACGATCCGCCCCACGGCACCCATGAGACCCGGGTTGACCCCGGCCGCGTCGTAGCATTGCTCGAGCATCTTGTACGTCGTCTGGGCGGTCCGGTACCAGAAGTCGCGGTGGGTCTGGCCGTTCCCGGCCGTCGCGCTGCTGCCCAGCTTGGCGGCGAGGAAGTCGCCAAACACCCGGAAATACCCGGGGGGGTGGTAGTCGAGCCGGATCTTGATGTCCTGTCCCTTCGCATAGACACAAGGCTTGCTTGGCTGACCCGAACAATCCTTGCTGTCCGTGTCCCCGATGGAGGCGTAGTTGTATTGGCCGTCATAGGCCGAGTCCACCTCGCACTCCATCTTGGTGAGCCAATCGATGGCGGCCTGCTGCCAGGTAAGGGAGGACTGCGGCGGTTTGTCGTTCGGCCACTGCAGGGCCGCGTAGACCAGACCGATGGCAATGTCCACGTCGCCGTCGAAGGCGCTGTCGCCGATGCCGCCGCAGCCCTCGCCGGTCGAGGTATCGCACGTCGAATCGAGCGCCCGACAGCCCTGGGTGCCCTGCCACATCCAGCCCATGAGACCACCGCAGTACTTCTTCGAGCTCTGCGAAAGGAAGTGGCGCACGAAGAGCCACAGCTTGCCGACCAGATCCTTGTCGCCGATGGCGGCCGCGATGGCCATGCCATAGCCCTGGCCCTCGCTGACGGTCTCCGGCGGATCGGTGTGCACGCGCGCGGTGCCGTCGCCGCAGGCGTTGGCGCCTTCGATGATGTAGTTCTGTTTCCAGATGCCGTAGCGCTCCCACACAAAGGCGTTGAACAGATCCTGCACCGTGGATTGGTTCGCCGTTGGGTAGACGAAGGCGAGCGACAGGCCATACGGATACTTGAACTGGGTCTTGGTGTAGGGGAACCAGGCCCCGTTACCAAAACCCACGGTCGCCGTGGTGGCCGGCGGTTTGGGCGCGCACATGGAGTCGTTCCAAACGCCAGTGGCCGACCAGTCGCCGTTGGTACCGTCGGGGTAGTAGTCGAAGAACTTGAATTGCGGTTGATTGATCCCGGTCGGCACCTGCGTATCGGGCTTGCCGTAGTACCAACGCAGCCAGTAGTCCTTGGCCGTGGTCGGGAACTCCCGCGGCGTGACGGTGTTCCACTCGGGATCGTGCAGCTTGTCCACCGCGCGCCAGGTGGCCCCGCTGACGAAAGCCGAGTCCGGCACCGGGCACTCGAACCACGGCCGGTCCTGCTCGCGCCAGCAGATGACCTTGAGCGCGCTGCCCGAGCTGTTGACCTCCATCTCGATCCACTTGGGCATGAATTCCGGCTTGGGGAAGAAGGTGAAGGTCTTCTGCCCGGCCCAGATGTAGCGGAAGTGGACGGTGTGGAAGCCCGTCGGCTGGGGCGGCGCGCACGGGTCGACGGTGACGGTGCCGCCCGCGCAGCCCGGTCCCGGGTTGGAGGTGTAGACGAAGTAGCTGTTGGTTTGCAGCGACCAGTCCATGCACGGGGGCTTGGAAGCGATCGTGTTGTCGGGCGCACCGGCATAGGCGATCCAGAGCTCGTTCGTCGTACCGCGCGCCGGGAGCTTGATGCCGTTCGTGTAGAGCCCCTTCGATTCGTCCGGGTAGCGAAAGACCGCCGACGGCGTGGTGCCGCTCGCCGGCCAAGCGGCGTTGGGAATCATCACGTAGTACCAGGGGCAGGTGCCGTCCTGGAACTCGAGCATCGCGGTCAGCTCGCAGCTGCCCACGCCCGTGACCTTGAGGCTCGACGGATAGGGCGGCGGGGTGAACCCGAGCTTGGTCGCCACGTCCGTCGGACAGCCGGAGCCGGCGTAGGGGGTCGCCGGATTCGTCGGATCGTTCCATGGCCAGCGGAAGTGAAGCTTGGTGTAGCCATCCGGGGGTGTTTCGTCGGGCGGCGTTCCGACCTTGCAGGCCTTGGAGCTCGTGAGCGCGCTCGGGTCCGAGACGAGGTGGAACTTGCCACTGCCGATGGGCACGGGATAGGCGCTGTAGTCGGTGGTCAGCGAGCTGCTCGATCCCGTGTACTCGATCCAGAACTCCTTGCTGGTGTTCACGGAGGTGATGCTGATGGGACCCGAGGCGGTACCCGAGCAGGAATCGCCGCCGATGCCCTGGACCGTGATGTTGGTGGCGCTCTTCGGAATGCAGACCGAGTAGTAAGTGCAGGGGGGATTCCCGTCGATGTCGGTGGCGCCGTCGAGGCGCGCGCCGTACTTCTGGTAGCCGTTCGTGTCGGTGACCACGACGCTGATGGGCGGTGTCGACAGCGTGCCCAGGGTTGGCGTAACCCCCTTGGACCAGATGTCGCGCACGTGCACGCGCACCTGTCCCGCCGGGCAGACCAGCGTCTCGGTGGGGGGCGGCCGCAGGTCCGGCCCCGGCGCCAGATCGGGAGAGGGAACGACGGCCGCGTCCGGCCCTGGCTCCGGCCCTGGTTGCGGCTCCGCCCCAGGCTCCAGCGGTGGTGGCGGCTCCGGGCCCGGCTGCGGCTCGCTGCCGGGCGCGAGGTCGGGCGAGTAGACAGGCGCAGTGTCGGGAACCGCGCCATCGGGAAGGGTCCCCAGGACCACGGGATCCCAACCCGTCGAGGCCACGCCCGCGTCGGTAAGATCTACCTTCGGAGGTGGAGGCGCGGGCGGAGGATCGATGATCACAACCTCGGGATCCCCGGACTTGAGCAGCATGTGTGAATTGCAGCTCACGAGCGCACCCACCAACCCGCAGGCAACCAGTCCAACCCGTAGGTATTTCCAGGTGTTCTTGTTCATGGCCCTGTCCGACACGATGATGAACGTTAGGGAAACCCGAAAAGGCGGCTGCCGATAGAAATCCCTAGAGGTTATCACACGGAAATACCGCAAACGAACCCTTCACGCACTACACAGTGGCCTGGTTCACACCACAAATCGCCAATGATGCGAGCAGCTATGCCGCATGGGGCATTTCCCCTATGCGTCATGAGGCATCCTCTTTTTTTGACGAGCCGTAGTGGACCGGCGCACTCACTCCATCAAAGCGGGAGGCCAGCAGTCCACATCTCGCAGGTGACGGCTGGTGCGTTCGTCCTCTTCGAGGGCCGGAACGCGAACCATCAACAAAGTAGGAGATACCAAATGAAGACAAGGCTTCTGTTGTCAATTTACGCCGCCGGCGCCTTGCTGGCGATGCAGGGGATGGTGGGCTGCAGCTCGGATGGTGGTGGCCTCTCCGCCACGGGCGGCGCCAAGGGCACGGGTGGCACTCCGGGTGCGGGTGGCACCACGATCACGACCACCATCAGAGGTACGGGTGGCTCTCCCGGCACGGGCGGGGTTGGTCCCGGCACGGGCGGCGCTCCCGGCGCCGGTGGGACCACCACAACGCAGCCGCGCCCGGATGCGGCAACCGACGCGGTGATACGCCGAGATGCCACCAGCGGACCCGAAGCTGCCGGCGATGCCCCTGCCTGCGGCGCCCTCGGTGAGGCGTGCTGCACGGGAGCGGGAACCACCCCCTGCGATACCGGTCTAACCTGCGGCGGCACCGGTGGGAACCGTACTTGCCGGGCCGCAGCCGTGGACGGTGGTTAGCGCATCAAGCCAGTCGCCTAGCCACGTCTGAGAGGACCGGGCAGCCCCAGGCTGTCCGGTCTTTTCTTTTCGGGGCCCATCCCCCCGCCGGATCGGACCGGCCTCACTAGGCTTGCGCCCGGCCCGGTATGGGACGAAGCTCGCCCCATGATTCCTCCCAGGCGCGTCAGTTTCCTGCGACCGGCCATCGCCGGACTGGCCGTGCTGGCCAGCTCGGCTTCCGGGGGTGGCTGCCGCAAGCTCTTGGGTGGCGGGCAGCAGACCTCGATGGGCGACATCGAGGCAAACCTGGAGCGGCTCATCGCGCCGGCGGAGTCCGG
>JADGRD010000319.1 GCA_017881285.1 Pseudomonadota bacterium
GAGCGATATCCAGGCAAAAACCTGGACAGACATCGGTGGGAGCTGCCACATTGATAATGGGAGTTTGCCCCGCAACCATCATCAAATAATTGGGATGAGAAGGGCCGCGCACTTCGCTAAAGTAGTTGTCGCACAAGGTGAAGGTGCTGGCAGTTTTCCAATAGTTGGGAATGTCCGATTCGTTGTATGAGCATCTCGACTCTGCGGTGGAGACACCCTCGGGCTGTAAGGCATCCACGTGCGCATGCGGCGGGTCGCTTGGCAGCGGGGGACGCCTGGGATCCGGCGGTTCGTCGGGAGGGGCGATGGGCACGGGGGGAAGGTCTGCTGCAGGTGGCGCCGTGTCCACCGGCGGAACCGCGACATCTGGCGGGACTACGGGTACGGGCGGATCTTGTGGAGACGGGATTCTTGGCGCAGGCGAGCAATGTGATCTCGGCGTCGACAATGAGGCCGCGCCGGCCTTTGGGGTCACCCAATCTGGCCAGAGCTTCGCTGTCGTACCCATCATGCGATCTGCCTCCACACCGAATTTCTACGATTACTCCTCAGCCAGCGCTCATACCGGCTTCGAGGAGGCCTATGCCAGCCGCATCCTGCTTTACCTCGACAAGTCGACGCATGCCCTCAGCCTAGTCGTCTTCCATGGCGTGGACATCGACACGACTGGCGAGAAGCAACCTACATCGCATGTGCAAATGCTGTTTAGTGGACTACCGAGTACCACAACCGTGGGCGTGTCTGATGATTCTGACGAGCTCCTGATGACATCGTCGACCACCGCGACGGGATTCTGGAAGTTCACCAGCAACTCGGACGGTGGGGTCCTTTCTGGGCTGCCATTTCCGGGCGACTGGGAGATCACGATCGAACCCACGTTCCTCGATGGAATTTCCACCTGGACCTGGGTGCAAAGCGATGGCTCGCTGGTGAATCTCGATCTGACCCAGCCGCTGACCATCACGGCTCGCAGTTTCCCCAGCCCATGCCGTCTCGACTGCACCGCCCCTCGCTGCGGCGACGGAATCCTGGATGGTGGCGAGATCTGTGACGAAGGGAGCCAGCCCGTAAACGGCTGCAAGAGCGGTTGCATGTCTTTTGAGTGACGTCAGCGGGCAACCGCGCGGGTGGTTCCAGAGGTTTCCAGACACGTGGATGGTCATCCGGTAGAGGGCCTGTCCCGGTCGGGGCTCCGACGGTTCGGGCAAGATCGGTGCCCGAGGCCCCCCTCTGGTAGTCTGTGGCCAACATGAAGAGCGAGGACGATCCCGGCGCCACGTACGCGCGCTGCTTGGCCGAGAAGCAGGGGCATCTCGCTTGCCTGCGGCGCCGGTTGACCTGGCTCGTGCGCGTGCGCATCGCGGTCCTGGTGCTTGGCGTCGTCCTGGCCGGCGAGGCGTGCTCGCGGCATGGTCACTTCGGGCTGGCCGCCGTGGCCAGCGCCCTCGTGTTCGTCGGTCTTTCCATCGCGATTGCGGTGGTCGAGCATCGGAGCAAGCGGCACGAAGCTCGTATCCGCTATTGCCAGGAGGGACAGGCGCGAATCCACGGGCGCCCGGTCAAGGGTGCGCCGGATGGGCAACGCTTCGCCGATCCCGCGCATCCCTACGCGGCCGACCTGGACATCTTCGGGCCGGCTTCGATCTTTTCGCTGCTATGCATGGCCAGGACCGGAACCGGGCAGACCACGCTGGCCCGTTGGCTGACCCAGGCGGCCCCGGTGGGCGAGATCTCCGGGCGGCAGCGCGCGGTCGCCGAGCTGAGCTCGCGGTTGTCTTTGCGCCAAGATCTCTGGCTGGCCGGGGGCACCGTGCACGAGCGCGTGCGCGAGGATGCCTTGGAGGACTGGCTGTCCGGTGCGGCGACGCGGATTCCGCGCTGGCAGCGCATGGTCACTGGGTTGCTCGGTGCGCTCGGCATTGCCGTCCTCTACGGCTTTGCCAACCCGAAGGCCATCCCGGTGGCCATAGCCATCGTGCTGGTGCAGCGGCTGTGGGCGCAACGCTACCGACCGCTGACCAAGTCGGTGGAGGCGCAGGTTTTCCGTCGCGCCTACGAGTTGCGCGTGATCGCTCGCTTGATCGAGCGCTTGTGCGGCGAGGGCTTTTCCGACCCGCGCCTTCTTGCCCTTACCGCCGGCCTCTCCGACGAGGGCAAGCCGGCCAGCCGCCACATCGTTCGCCTGGTGCGCCTGGTGGATTGGCTGGAGTCGCGGCGCAATCAGCTATTCGCCATCCCCGCGGCCGTTCTGCTCTTGCCCGAGCAACTGAGCTTCGCCATCGAATCGTGGCGGACCCGGCACGGCGCCGCGGCCTTGCGCTGGCTGGCGACCGTTGCGGAAATCGAAGCGCTGGCTTCGCTGGCCACCTTCGCGTTCGAGCATCCGGAGTACCCGTTTCCGCAAATCGCGGAACCGGCCGCGCCGTCCTTGCTGGCAACCGCATTGGGCCATCCGCTCATCCCGGCCGGCGCGCGCGTGGCCAACGACCTGCGGCTCGATGCCGGCTGCCGACTGCTCGTGGTCACGGGCTCGAACATGTCAGGCAAGAGTACGCTGCTGCGCACGGTGGGCGTGAACGCCGTGCTGGCCCAGGCCGGCGCCCCGGTGTGCGCGGCGAGCATGACCCTGACCCCGCTGCAGATCGGCGCATCCCTGCGCGCCCAGGATTCCCTGGAAGCGGGGGTGTCGCGCTTCTTCGCCGAGATCAAGCGCCTGCACGCCATCCTGTCCATGGCCACGCACCAGCCGCCCGTGCTCTTTCTGCTCGACGAAATTCTCAACGGAACCAACTCGCAAGATCGCCGCGAAGGCGCCGAGGCCGTCCTTCGCCAGCTTCTCGAACGCGGTGCCGTCGGCCTGGTGACCACCCACGACCTGGCCTTGAGCGAGCTGGCCGACCGGCAAGGCGGCCTGGGCGCCAACGTCCACTTTCAAGATACGCTGGAAGGCGACCGCTTGCTTTTCGACTACCGACTGCGGCCCGGCGTGGTGACCCGAAGAAACGCCTTGGATCTCATGCGTCTGGTGGGCATCGACGTGTCCAATTCGTGATTCAGCCACGAGTCGGCGTCGTGCGTCGCTTGGTCCCACAACCTGATGCCCGTGCCCTTCTCGCGCAGCGTCCAAGATGTCCGGCCACGGCCACGGCCAGGTCTACGGCCACGTCCGCCCTTCGTTGCCCTGCCAGGCGAGCGGCCTTGGAACACGGCCTTTGGCCCGGCGCCCCGCGACATCGCTGCGCTTGTCGCGGGATTACGAAGATCAAGACTCTCATCGGCGCTTCTCTATTTGGGAGTTATGATTCCCGATCTGGGGTTCTGAGGGGTAAACCAAGCAACTCCCTTCCACGCCAAAGGATGACAATGAGCAAGCAGTCGCAGCTACTGGTCCTCACGCTCGCGCTGGCCGGTCTAGCCTGTCAGGGGGCCAGCAAAGGTGAACCTGAACGCTGGGACAGCGCCAGCCCCGCTGACAGCGGCGGCACGGGCGGCCCTATCGGCAGCGGTGGTACGGGCGGCCCTACCGGCAGCGGCGGTACGAGCGGCCCTACCGGCAGCGGCGGTACGAGCGGCCCTACCGGCAGCGGTGGTACGGGCGGCCCTGCCGGCAGCGGCGGTGTTGCGGGCGGCGGTGGCGGATCCGCGGGAACCGGCGGGGTGGGCGCGGCGGGTGGCACGACGGTCGCGACGGGCGGAAGGGGAGGTGGCAGCGGCGGCACCGGGGGGGGCAAAGGCGGATCCACGGGAACCGGCGGGGCGGGCGGCGCGGGTGGAACGACGAGCACGGCGGTGACGACGGGCGGAAGCGGGGGCGGCTCGGGCGGCGCGACGGGCTCGGGCGGCGAGGGCGGATCGACGGCCGCCGGCCCCTACCCGTCCCAGGCGTGCCTCGACCGCGCGAACACCCTACTCGGCCAGATGACCGCCGACGAGAAGTACGCACAGATGTTGCAGATGGAGCGGGCGGCCTTGACCACGGCTCTTGTCACCCAGTACGGCGTCGGCTCGGGCTTCAGCCAGGGCGGTTCGGCCCCCTCGACCAACTCCCCCACGGGATGGGCGGACATGGCCGACGGCTACCGGCAGGCCGCGCTGGCGAGCCGGCTCAAGATCCCCTTCCTGTACGGCGCCGACGAGGTGCATGGGGTCGGCACCGTGAAGGGCGCCGTGGTGTTCCCGCACAACATCGGCCTCGGCGCCACGCGCGACCCGGCTCTGCTTGGCGAGATCGCGACCATCGTCGCCAGGGAAAGCCTTGGCTGTGGCGTGGACTTCGTCTTCTCGCCGGTGGTGGCCGTCGCGCTCAATGAGCGCTGGGGACGTACCTACGAGGCCTTTGGCGAAACGACGGATCTGGCCTCGACGATGGGCGCGATCATGGTCAAGGGGCTGCAGTTCACGTCGACGGGAACCCCGACCGGCCTCCTCGCCAACGCCAAGCACTACCTCGGCGACGGCGGCACGGCCAACGGCGTGAACGGCGGCACGGTGACGGGCGACGAGACCGCCCTGCGGGCGATTCACCTTGCGCCCTATCGCGCCGCGGTCGCGGCCCGGGTCGGTTCGATCATGCCTTCCTACAGCACCTGGCAGGGAACCAAGATGCACATCAACAAAACCATGATCACCGACGTGCTCAAGGGCGAGCTCGGGTTCGGCGGGTTCGTGATCTCCGACTTCAATGCCTGCTTCCAGCTCGGGCTGGCGAATCAGGATGGCCTGGGCCAGTGCCTCAACGCGGGCGTGGACATGTTCATGACCTACGGCCAAACCATTCCGACCATGCTGGGCTACTTCGCGGCCCTACTGAAGGCCGGGACGATTACGCAAGCGCGCGTCGACGACGCCGTCCGGCGCATCGTGGCCGTCAAGTGCGAGCTGGGGCTCTTCCAGGCCAGCGGCACGGTCGATCGCACGCTCACCGCCGAGGTCGGCTCCGCGGCGCACCGGCAGGTTGCGCGCAAGGCGGTGCAGGAATCCCTGGTGGTCCTCAAGAACGATGGCGCGGTGCTACCGCTGGCCAAGACCGCCACGGTGGCGCTCGGGGGCAAGAGCGCGGAGAACACCGGCAATCAGTGCGGCGGATGGACCATCTCGTGGCAGGGAGCGTCCGGCAACGTGGTAGGGGCGACCAGCTTGCAGCAGGCCTTCCAGACCGTGGTGGGCGCGAGCCAGGTGAAATACTCGGTCGATGGAACGAGCACCTCCGGTGCCAGCGTCGGCGTCGCCGTGATCGGCGAGACCCCCTATGCCGAAGGCAAGGG
>JADGRD010000320.1 GCA_017881285.1 Pseudomonadota bacterium
ACTCTCCCTGGCTTGGGTGAAAGCCAGAGAGTCGCCTGTCACCACCCCATAGACGCGACCGAGATTCCGAGCGACGATGTCAGCTCCGGATGAAGCTCCCCCTACTCCGATGCTTGCCAAGTCGCACGGCCGCCAAGCCGCGCAACCGGCTTCGTCCAGTGATCGTTACTGGACAACCTGGGATACGATGCGGCGACGGGGAAATGGCGCTTCAACAACCTACGCGTAGCTCGCCCAAGTGCAGTGAGAGACAAGTATGCGTCTTAGACAGGGGCGCATGGTGACACCAGAACCACCTTCTTCAAAGAACCACGATTGGATGTGGGGGCTGTTGCTGCTTGCAGCCACGTTCCTCGCCTACCGGCCAGCTTGGAACGGCCAGCCGGTTTGGGACGATGCCGCGCACTTGACAAAGCCTGCGCTCCGGTCGGCCGCAGGCCTTACGAGCATCTGGACGCAGCTTGGAGCTACGCAGCAGTACTACCCGCTGCTGCACTCCGTCTTCTGGCTGGAATATCATCTCTGGGGTGAATCGACAGTAGGCTACCATCTGCTCAATATTCTGCTGCACCTTCTTTCCGCCCTACTCCTGGTAAAGATTGTACGGCGACTGGGAATCCCCGGAGCCTGGCTTGCAGGAGGGATATTTGCACTTCATCCCGTGATGGTTGAATCCGTGGCATGGATCACGGAACTGAAGAACACCCTGTCTGCCGTCTTTTCCCTCGCCGCGGCACTGGCCTACCTGAAGTTCGATAACAAACGGGAGATCAAACACTATGCCGTTGCCCTCCTGCTTTTTCTCTTGGGCCTGCTCGCCAAGAGCGTGATCGTCACCCTGCCTGCTGCGCTGCTCGTGGTCTTCTGGTGGATGCGGGGAAGAATATCGTGGAAGCGCGACGTCATGCCCTTAGTACCTTTTTCTGTCATTGGAATCATCTCAGGCCTGTTCACGGCGTGGGTGGAACGCAGATTCATCGGTGCAGAGGGCGGCGAGTTCAACTTCACTTTCATTGAACGCTGTCTTATCGCGGGCAGGGCGGTCTGGTTCTACCTCTACAAGCTCATCTGGCCCGCCAATCTGGTTTTCATCTACCCGCGCTGGCACATTGATTCCACCGCAGTGTGGCAGTACGTGTTTCCCGCCGCATTTCTTCTTTTGGCGGTACTGTTCTGGGCATTACGCAACCGCTCACGGGCACCCTTGGCGGTACTGCTCTATTTTGCAATAACGCTCTTTCCCGCGCTGGGATTTTTCAACGTCTATCCTTTCCTCTACTCCTTCGTAGCCGACCACTTCCAGTACCTCGCCTGCATAGGGCCGATCGTGGCTGCTGCGGCCTGTATCGCACCGGGAACCGACCACCGGAAGAATTGGCTGCGGTGGCCGTTGCAGCCACTCCTGTGCGGCATGCTGCTGTCGGTTCTTTTCCTACTGAGCTGGAATCAGAGCCGGATGTTTACCGATGCAGAGACCTTGTATCGAACGACCGTCACAAAGAACGCCAATTGTTGGATGGCGCACACCCACCTCGGCCTTTTGCTCATGGACAAGGGACGACCTAACGAGGCTATGGCGCATCTGCTGAAGGCATTGGAGCTTCACCCCAATCAAGCCGACGCCCACAACAACATCGGCCTCCTGCTTACGCGCTTAGGACGAACGGATGAGGCTATGGCGCATTTGCTGAAGGCATTGGAGCTTCGCCCCAGTCATCCCGACGCTCACAACAACCTCGGCATTTTGCTTGCGAATAGTGGCCGACCCGATGAGGCTATGGTTCATTACCAGAAGGCATTGGAGCTTCACCCCAATCATGCCGAAGTCCATTACAACCTTGGCGATCTGCTGGCGGGCATGGGACGAACGGACGAGGCCAAGGCGCATTATCAGAGGGCATTGAAGCTCAACCCCAATTATGCGGACGCCCACAACAATCTCGGCCTTCTATTCGCGAAGATGGAACGACCCGACGAGGCTATGGTCCATTTCCAGATGGCATTGAGACTTAACCCCAATCACGCCAACGCCCACAACAACCTCGGCGTCATGCTTGCACAAATGGGACGGACCGATGAGGCCATTACCCATTATCGTAGGGCATGGGAAATGAACCCTGTCGATCTCGACCACCTTGAGAATCTCGTCTTTGCCCTTGTGAAAAGGGGGCGCTTGGCCGATGCGACTTCGGTTCTTCAGAACGCGCTTGCGTCGGCAAAGTCCGCAGGCGACGAAGCACGGACAAAGACGATTGCGCAGACTCTTACGAACCTCTATGAAGCTATCATTTCTTCACAGGCAACTTCAAAGGCGCACGCGCAATAGGAGCTCATGCCATCGAAGGATTCCGTCCGTGCCCGCCGTGCCGCTGCGCCAATGGGTGCTCACCCCGCCTTTCGAGCTGCGCGCGCCGCTGGCCCACGAGCGAGACGCGTTGGCGGAGGTGGGCTTTGCCCGCCGGAGCCAGAGCGCGGGAGCATCTGGGAAGTCGCCCCGGGTTCCCATCAAGTCGATGGGCGCCGTGGCGCGCATCTTCGCCGATCAGTCATGCGGTCGTATCGACGCCGCCTGGCCCCAGGAGTGCCAGAGGACCGTGCGAACCGGGCGATGTCCTGCGATCGATGCAGTGGTCGGCAACCCACCCTTCCAGTCTCGGAAATTCCTCCGTGATTCCAGCGTTGCCGCTGTTGCGTACATCGAAGTCTAGAATGTCTGCCCACGCAGCTGGGCACTAGACGCCGCGCGTGACGCCTATCGTCATCGCGGAACCAGGGAAATTGCGCATGCGTGAATTCGCGGACGGCCGTAAGCTTCTCCTCCAGGCAATGAAGAACGGCGAGCGAGACAAGCCAGATGGTGTGATCGGACTTGCGCGCGAGACAGCGGATGCCTTGGGTCAGCTCACGGTCCAGCACCTGCGGCTCGCGCGCCTGGAAATCAAGGCCGACTTGCGGGCCATGGGCCTGCAGGCCGGACTCATCGCCGTGCTGGTCGCGCTTGCCATCGTGGGGTACGGGCTGACCATGGCCGGGCTTGCGGTCATCCTCGGGGGTGGCACGACGGGAGGCATTCCCCTGCTCATCATCGGCATCGTGCACGTGGTGGCCGCAGGTCTGGGAATTCTCATCGCCGTGGTCCGCCTGCGCCGGGTGCGGCTGATGAATGCCAGTGCCGACGAGGCGAACCGAAGTCTCGCCCCGCTTGGACTGGGGACCGCCACGAAGCCGGCTTCCGGTCAGACGGGAGCAAGGCCATGACCGCGGCCCGGGACGAAGGCGGCCAGGGCGTCCGCGATCCCGAGATCGTGCGCGCCGAGGCGGACATCGCCCGAACGCGCGAGGCGGTCACCCGCAAGGTGATGGCGCTGCAGCAAGAGATCTCGCGTACCTTCGAATGGCGCGAATGGATTCGACAGCGCCCGCGTCTGGCGGTGGCCCTGGCCTTCGGCGCCGGGGCCTTGCTCGGAGGCTGGCGACCAAACTTCCACCACAGGCGCAGATGAGCGACGAAGAGCAAGGAGGCTCGGCATGGACAAGACCGTTACCGGGGAAAACGCGAAAAAGCCGCATGACAGTGACGATGGGCTGCGCCCCCGCATCGAAGAGTTGAAAGAACGCATGCAAACGCTCGATGACCAGGTCAAAGGGTTCATCAAGGCGCACCCCGCGGCCTGTCTGATGGGGGCCTTGGGGCTTGGATACCTCTTCGCGCGCATCGCCCGCAGGAGGAGCTAGGTGGCCACCATGAAACCAAGCGAGAGCAGTCTGATTGATCTGGTCAAGGACGTCATCGACATCGAAGGCCGGGTGGAACGCAACCCGTACGGGATGGTCGCGGGAGCCCTGGGCGCCGGATTCATCCTGGGTGGCGGGCTTTTCACGCGGCTGACCGGCCAGATCGTCGGGGCGGTTCTGCGCCTCGGAGTGATGGCTGCGCTGCCAGGCCTGGAGAAGGACTTTGGCTGGTGCACAGGGCGAACCGACGAAACGGCGAATCCGCCGAGCAAAAAAGGAGAGTGAGCATGAAATTGCAGGACTTGAAGGACATGGACAAGGACGATTTCCTGGGCCTCTTGGGGTTGCAGAGCAAGCGGTCCTTCACCGGAGAGCTGCTTGGGTCGCTGGGGACGTTCGGCATCGGGCTCCTGGTCGGAGCCGGCGTCGCGCTACTGCTCGCCCCGAAACCCGGACGGGACCTGCGCCACGAGCTCCGCGCGAAGATCCACCGCGAGAAGGCAGAAGACGATGCCAAGCGCCCCGATCGCGCGAACGAGGGTTCGGAACCGACCACGTGACGTGATCGCTGGCGGAGCCAAGCCAAGCCCGGCTCCCCCTACGCGATCATGGGAACCCTGGAAGGCAACTACCGACGGCGCCGGCGAAGCAGGGCCAGTCCGGCGAGGGCCAGGGCCAGGAAGCCTGCGGGCGAGGCCGAATGCGACGGGCCGATGGCGCAGAAGCCGCCGCCCAGAACCTTCAGAGTCCCAACCGGAGGCGCGGCGTCCGCCTTGGCAGGAGGCGCGGTGTCATCGTTCACCGGCGCGGCGGTGTCCCGATTCGGCTCGGGTGGCACGGTCGCGGTGTCGGGGCTCGGCTCCGCGCCGACCGGCTGCGCGTCGCGCAAGATGTCTACGGGCGAGGTGTCGAATACCTCGACATCTACCACCAGGCCCACGTCGAGAACAACGCCAACCTCCGCCCTTCGAGCATCGGACTCTGCATCAATAAGTACCGCGTCTGGGTTGGGCTGGACCCCGGGGACATCGGGTGGCCCTGTCTGGACGTCCTCCATCTGCTCTTCATCGAGAGGTGCGAGAACATCCTGACCCTCCACGGCGTCGCTCTCCCCGTCTACCGCCTCCGCGTCGACGGCCTCTGCGTCGACAGCCTCTGCGTCGATGGCCTCCGTATCAACGGCCTCCGCGTCGAGGGCCTCCGTGTCGACCGCCTCCGCATCGAGAGTCCCTCCATCCACAGTGAGCGCTCTGATGTCCACGGCCCAAGTCGGCGGGTTACTCGCCTGATGGTTCGTGCTTTCGAAGAGCGATTGACATCCCGCCACCAGCAAGAAGACCAGCGGGCCAAGCACGAAGGCCCGCGATGCTCCACGGTGCAATGCCAGCTTGATGCGATTCGCGCGTTTCATGGTGATACCTCGCTCTTCTTGCCCTTCTCCACGATCTTGAACTGCACGCGGCGGTTCTTCTGCCGTCCATCCGGCGTGTCGTTCTCGGCGATGGGCTCTTGCATGCCATAACC
>JADGRD010000321.1 GCA_017881285.1 Pseudomonadota bacterium
TCGAGGAAGTCGACAGCGCGCTGGCCGAGGCGGTGAACCGCACCGTCCGGCGCGGCGGCAAGATCCTGATTCCCGCCTTCGCCCTCGAACGCGCCCAGGAGGTCGTCTACGCGCTCAAGCGCCTGCGCGCCGCCCAGCGCGTCCCCACCGTGCCGGTGTACGTGGACTCGCCGCTCACCGTCAAGCTGACCGACGTCTTCAAGATGCACCCCGAGTGCTACGACAAGCAGACCTACGCCCGCCTGGTCGGCGGCGACCCGCCCTTCGAGTTCGACGGACTTCACTACGTGTCGGACGTGGAAGAGTCGAAAGCCATCGCGGCCCAGCCCGGGCCGTGCATCATCATCGCCGCCAGCGGCATGTGCGAAGCCGGACGCATCCTGCACCACCTGCGCGAGGGCGTGGAGGATCAGCGGAACACGATTCTCATCGTCGGCTTCCAGGCCCAGCACACCCTTGGCCGCCGCATCGTCGAACGCCACCAGGAGGTCAAGGTATTCGGTGTCATGCGCCGCCTCGCCGCCGAGGTCGTGGTCTTGAATGGCTTCTCGGCCCACGCCGACCAGAAGGACCTGCTCGAATTCGCCGAGGCCGTGCGCGACCAAGGCAAGTTGCGCCAGGTGGTCCTGGTGCACGGCGAGCCACCCGCGCAGAATACGCTCATGGGCAAGCTCGCGGAGCTCGGTTTCCCGACCGTCAGCGCGCCCAGCCCCGGCGACAAGCTCCGGCTGTAGGACTAGACCAGGCGATCGAGCAGGTACCTCGCGACGGTGCGGGCGTCGCCGTGCACGCCCTCGAGGGCGTTGCAGCGGCGCGAGACGGTTTCGAGCGCGCGCAGGACCTGCACGGGATTGCGTTGCGCCGCGACCGCGTGCTTGAACATTTCCAGCAGCCCCTTGCCGCGCGAAATCAGCTTGGGCTTGAACACGGCGCCGGGTTGGTAGGGCGCGAAGAGGACCACCCCAACCGGCACCGGCTTGGGCGCGCGCGCCGGGGCGAGCTCGTGCAGCCAGTGGGAAAGCGCGTTCCCGGGCTCCAGCCAGTTGTGCCGCCGCGAGGGATACGGGATGACGGAATTGCCCTCGAGCACGGCATAGTCGTCGGAGAAGTAGCTGGCCCCGCACGCCACCAGGGCGCGCACGAGGGTGCTCTTGCCCGTGCCCGGACCGCCCGGAATCACGATGACGCGATCCCGCCAGCCGACCACGCCCGCGCGCAGGAAGACCTTGCGCGGCGAGCGTTCGGCGACGAGCCACTTGAGATTGTCCTCGAACGCGTCGGCGATGTCCGCGGCCTCGGAAGAGCGGACCAGCGGCCGGCCGTCGGAGAGCAGGAGATAGCTCGCACCACTCTCGGAGAGGGTCGCGGGCATGGTGCGCAGGGTATAGGCGCGCTCCGGTGCCTTGCCGGGGGTGGCAAGCGCGCCCGGCGGCAATCGTTCGAGGAGCGTCCGGTACAGGGAAGCGTCGTCGGACCGCATGTCCCACGCCACGCCGAACGCGCCGTACCTCCCACGCGAGAAATCACCCTCGTGCGCCACGCGCGTCTCTGGCCGCCGTACCTCGATCTCCTGGGTCATCAATCTCGTGTTTTCCATATTCCCCCCCAACAGAAAGACTGCCGATTACCTGTAATGAGACTACGGCCGGTCCGCTCCGGCTTCGAGTCGCGCCCATGCCGATCTTCTTGTCGGCTCCGCGCCCAGACGCGCGTAGGCCCGCGTCCTACAAGAGCAGTCACCGTTTTCTCCAGACCGTCACAAGTTTGGCGCCAATCGGACTGGTTTACTCCGCTATGGGCAACCGTCCGTCGGGCCAGCCCAGCCCGACGAGCTCGCTCACTCGGCTTGACACGTCGAGCTATGCTGGTCTCCCCTAGCGCGGGAACGTGGGTGCGACATTCGTGTCAGACTGGGCTGTGCTTCCCGTCATCTATTGATGAATTGTCGCGCGATTTCGCAACGATGCCATGGCGCGCATGTTGCTACAATATGGACCGCCCATCCTGGGAAGCGCATCCCGCGGGTCACGACTGCCTGCTTCCTTGTCACCCACTGCACCGCTTCTCTTGGATGTCCCCCCGTGAAACTATCGACCATCACGCGTCCGCTCTCGCAAGGAGACCCCCGATGAAGCCCAGAAACGGCGCCATCATTGCCTTGGTATTTCTCGCCACCTGTAGCGAGGAGGGCCAGAAAACCAACCCACCCAACATCGAATCGGCGCGCGCGGCCCTCGGCGTATCGCCGCCCTCCGAGAGCGCGTCCTGGCAACGGGTGGGATCGAGCACCACGCCCGATGGCCGCTACTTGCAGGCCGCCGCCTACGACGAGACCCGCAAGGTTGTCGTCATGTTCGGCGGTGAGATCTTCGATCCCAACACCTACAGCGGGGCGCCCAAAGACGATACGTGGGAATGGAACCCAGCGACGGGCAAGTGGACCAACCGCACCGGCGGGACCGCGCCTGATGCGCGCTCGGGCGCGGCCATGGTCTTCGACTCGCAACGGAACAAGTTCGTGCTCTTTGGCGGCCGCGCGGGCAGTGGCTACAACCTCGAGGACACCTGGGAGTGGGATCCCGCGACCGGCGCCTGGACGAATGTTTCGACGGCGGGCAGCCACCCCTCTGCGCGCAGCCAGCACGCCATGGTCTACGAGAAATCGACCGGCAAGATCTTTCTTTACGGCGGCGGCCGCAGCGACCCGAATTCCTACGACGGCACGGGAGTCACGATTTCCCTCGGCGATGCCTGGGAGATGGACCCCACGACCCATGCCTGGACCGCCGTGAGCACGACCGCCGGGCCGTCGGTCCGTCACGACTTCGGCATGGTCTGGGACTCGACCCGCGCCAAGGCCGTGCTCTTCGGCGGCATGCAAATGGATATCCCCAACGCCTCAGGGGTGCCCAAGCAAGACACCTGGGAGTTCGACCCCGCGGCCGGCGCGTGGAGCGAGCGAACCGCGCCAGGCAACAAGCCTAGCCAACGCTACGCCCACGCCATGGCCTTCGACGGCAGCCGCGGCAAGGCGGTGGTCTTCGGCGGCTGGGACATCTCGACCGGGGGGGTCCTGAGCGACCTCTGGGAGTGGGAGCCCACCACCGGGGCATGGACCGAACGCCTGAGTGACAGCAGTGCGGCTGGCCCCGCGGGCCGTTTGTACGCCTCCATGATTTCCATCGACGGGAGCGCGCGCCTCGAGATCGTCGCCGGCGCCGTCGTCAACAATCCCTACGGCGTGTACGGAACCGGCGGCAGCTACATCGGTCCCCTGCCCATCGGCGCCTACGGCATCACCGGATCGAGGGATGTTTGGGAGCTCGATCCCGCGGCCGCGACCTACGTCGATCGCACGGCTCCGCTCGACCTGCCCAGCGTGCGCAGCAACCACGCCATGGCGTACAACCCGACGACCGGCAAGGTCTATTTGTTCGGCGGCTACCAGAGCAACATGAGCTCCATTGCGCTCGACGACCTCTGGGAGTGGAATGGAACGACCTGGGCCCAGGTGGCCACCGCCGTCAGGCCAATGCCTCGCGGGGACGCGGGCCTGGCCTACGATCCCGTGCGCAAATCGCTCATCCTCTTCGGCGGAACCAGCTACTACGGCTCGCAGGTCTTCAGCGACACCTGGGAATGGACGAGCGCCGGCGGCTGGAGCCAGCTCGCCACGACCGGCAGCCCGGATGGGCTGTACGGACATGGCATGGTGACCGACACCATCCGCGGCAAGATCCTGCTCTTCGGCGGCCTGAGTAACTACTACTGGTACTACGGGCCGGACGGTGGCATGGCCGGCGCGCCCATGAAGGATCCAATGCGCAATGAAGTGTGGGAGTGGGACGGCGCCAAGCTCTCCTGGACCAACCGCACGCCCACGACCTCCTCGCTGGTTCCCGTGGGTCGCCAGTACCCCACCCTCGCCTTCGACGAGGGCCGCGGCAAGCTGTTCCTCTACGACGGCCTCAACTACAACTACAATACCGGCGGCAGCACGAGCTCGTTCTGGGAGTGGGACACCACCTCGGCCGGCTGGGCCTGGCGCGACACCGGGGATTGGCTTAGCACCACCTCCACCACGTACGCGACCTACGATTCCATCCGCCGGCGGGAGATCATCTTTACCGACACCACCAACTACACCGGCGGGACGGACGAAACCTGGGAGCTCGACGCGCGGGGGCCGACCTGGTACGTGCGCACGCCCGCCAGCTCACCGCCTCCACGCTACAACGCCGCCATGGTCTTCGACAGCGGCCGCGGCGTCGTGGTTCTCTTCGGCGGCATCGCCAGCACCACCGGCGCCTCGACCAACGAAACCTGGGAATACCGGGTCAGCAAGTGGGGCAACGGCGAAGGCTGCACGGCCGCCTTCGCGTCCTCCTGCGCGTCCGGCAACTGCGCCGACGGCGTGTGCTGCGAGTCGGGTACCTGCACGGGTCCGTGCAAGTCGTGCAACGTCGCCGGTTCCGAGGGGACTTGCGTTCTCGCCAAGGCCGGAACCGAGGTCGCCGGAAGCTGCGCGAACGGGCAGGCCTGCGACGGCAACGGCAATTGCATGAGCAGCAACGGCCAGGCATGCCCCAGCGCGAGCACCTGCGCCTCGGGCTACTGCACCGACGGCGTTTGCTGCGATAGCAAGTGCAGCGGAGCCTGCGTCTCGTGCGCCATCAAGGGCCAGACGGGCAAGTGCAGCCCCTACGCGGCCGGAACGGATCCGCAGAGCGAATGCGGCAAGGGCACGGGCGTGTGCAAGTCCACTTGCGACGGCGTGGGCGCCTGCGTCTTCCCGGCGTCGGGTCAGCCGTGCGCGCCCTGCACGGTGTGCGACGGCGCGGGAACCTGCAGCATCTACGACCCCTATTGCAGCTTCGCCGGCGCCGGCGGTTCCGGCGGCTTCGGCGGCACGGGTGGTTACACCACCGCCCGCGGCGGCTCCGGTGGTTACTACACCACCAGCTACGGCGGCACGGGTGGTTACACCACCGCCCGCGGCGGCTCCGGTGGCTACTACACCACCAGCTACGGCGGCACGGGTGGTTACACCACCGCCCGCGGCGGCTCCGGTGGCTTCACCACCAGCTACGGCGGTTCCGGCGGCACCACCACCGCCCGCGGCGGCTCCGGCGGGTACGCCACCAACGTCGCGGGCTCCGTCGGAACAGCATCGGGCGGCTCGGGCGGCAAGGCCGACGGTGGGAGCCCCAAGGGCGGCAGCACCGGGGCCAATCCCGATGCCGGCGCCG
>JADGRD010000322.1 GCA_017881285.1 Pseudomonadota bacterium
GAGCGGCGAGGGCCTGGCCCTCTCGCGACAGGAAGCTCTCTTGCGCGGACTGGGCCGCGACCACGATCTGGCCGACGTGCTCGCCCGCGAGGCGGAGGTCGCGACCGATCCGGCAATGCAGGCGGAGTACTGGGCCGCGCTCGGCGAGTTGCGCCTGGGGGGGCTCGCGGATCGCGACGGCGCCATCAGCGCTTTCCGCTCCGCGCTCGATGCGGCTCCCAAGCTGGATCGGGCCGTCGTTGCCTTGCGCACGCTGGCGCTCGCCAAGGATCCGCCGGTCGAGGCGCTCGACATTCTCGAGCCGCTGGCCGAGGAGGACAACGACTTCGCCGGCCTGGTCGCGCTGCTCGAGGCGCGCCTGGCCGTGGTCGAGGACAGCAGCGACAGGGCGGATCTCCTGCGCCGTATCGCCGAGATCTGCGAAACCAAGCTGGGCGATCTGCCGCGCGCCCTCGACGTCCTGGGACGGGCCTTGGCGGCGGAGCCAGGTTCGCAGGAAACGGCGGACAACCTCGAACGCGTGGCCGAGTCGGCCGGCGCCGGGGTGGAGGCCGCGAAGTACATCGAGGCGGTGCTCGATAGTGCCGAGCCCATGATGTTCGCGGAGATGGCCATGCAGGCCGCCCGGCTGCGCCTGCAATCCGCCGAGCCGGCCAACGAAGAGGCGGCTCTGCACCTTTATGTGCGCGTGCTGGAGGCCGACCGCGAGAACGCGGGCGCGCTCGAAGCGCTGGACACGCTCTATCGCCGTCGCGGCGACAGCCAGCTTCTGGCCGAGATCCTCGAACGGCGAGGTGCGCTCGATCTCGATCCGTCGCGCCGGCTCATGTTTTACGCCGAGGCGGCGAGCCTGCACGAAAGCATCGGCAATCTGGACGCGGCCATCGCGGCTTGGCGTCTGGGCCGCGAAGGTGACGAGACCGACCAGACCGCCTTGGACGAGCTGGCGCGGCTCTTCGAGGCGGCGGGGCAGCGGGAGAACCAGGTGGAGATCCTGCGCGAAAAGGCCCGCATGCTCGACGACAGCCAGCCGCGCTGTCTCGTCCTCTTGCAGGTAGCCGCGATCAAGGCCGGCCCGCTCGCCGACGTGGGGGGCGCGGTGGACGCGGTCAAGGAGGCGCTGGACGCCAAGCCGGGTGACCGGCGGGCGCTGGCCATGCTGGTCGAGCTGGAAGAGCGGCGGAGCGACTTCGCGGCCCTGGAGGAGGCGCTGCTGCGCCAGTCGGCGGTGCTGGGCGGCGACGAGCAGCTCGCCGTGATGGCGAAACTGGCCAGCAACGCGGCCGAGCGATTGCAGGATGGCGATCGCGCGCTGGTCTACCTGCAGCAGATCCTAGTGGCCGACCCGCACAACGCGGCGGCCTTCGCCGAGACCGAACGCCTGCTTACCTCGCTCGAACGCTGGCACGAGCTCATCGAGCTGCTCGAGCATCGGGCCGAGGCCGAAGGCGAGCTCGGCAACCGCGAGGGCGAGCTCTCCTGCCGGGTGAAGGTGGCCGCGATCTGGGGCGAGAAGCTGGGCGCCGAGGAGAGCGCGCTCGAAGCCCTGGGCGCCGTGCTGGCCCGCGCTCCGGAGCATTTCTCGTCGCTCATGGCGGTGGCGCGCATCCACGTGAGCAAGGAACGCTGGTCGGAAGCAAACCAGGCGCTCGAGAAGGCTTCCGAGGCGGCCACGAGCCCCCAAGACAAGGCCGACGTCTACTGCCGGCGCGCGGCGGTGCGGGCCGCGACCGGCTCCAGCCCCGACGATGTTGCGGCCTTCTACCGGATCGCGCTGGCCAACGACCCGACCTATATGCCCGCGGTCATGGCGTTGGAGACGCTGGCGCGCCAGACGGGGGACAACGGCCAGCTCGTGGCGCAGCTCCGCGCGCGGCTGGAGTTGGAACCGGACGGGGCTAGGCAGAAGACGATTCTGTCCGAGATGGCTTCGCTCTTCCTGGGGCCGCTGGCCAAGCCGGGCGAGGCGGTGGCGCCGCTCGAACGCCTGGCCAAGCTGGCCCCGGCCGATCTCTCCGTGCAGGAGAACCTGGGGCGGGCGCTCATCGCCTCCGGTCGGGTGGACGAGGGCGAGTTCGCGCTGGGCCAGCTCGTCGAGCAGATGGGCAAGGCCAAGCGCCCCAAGGACGTTGCGCGCCTGCAGTGTCTGCTCGGCGGTTTCGCCGAGGCGCGCGGGGATCTGGCGACCGCGAAGCAGCGCTACACCGCCGCCTACCAAATCGATCCGACCCAGGCCCGGGTGCTCGGCGCGCTGGCCCGCTTGTCCATCCGTCAGAACGACGCCGAGTCGTCCCGCCGCTTCCTGCGCACGTTGCTCTTGCAGAGCTTCGACGAGAAGGCCGCCGGTATCACCAAGCCCGAGGTCTACTTGGCGCTGGGCAACCTGCATCGCCAGGCCGGCGAAAACGCCAAGGCGCGCAACATGTTCGAGCGCGGCCTGGAAACCGAGCCCAAGAACGGGGCATTGAAGCAGGCCCTGGCCTCGACGCCGAAATAAAACTCATCGGCGCGCTAGCGCCGCCGCCACCGCTTCTACCCGCTCGAGCACGGCGCGGGCGTTCATGGCGCGGGCGTAGACGTAAAGGGCGGCGCGCGCGTCGGCCGGGAGGACCTCCTCGCTCACTCGCAGGTGCTTGCTGACGGCGAAGACGACGGGAAAGGGCAGGCCGGCCTCGGCCATCTCCACGCGTTTCCACACGGCGGCGCGGCTCCAGAAGCCGAGGACTTCGAGGAAGACGCGCTGGCCGCTGCCGCGGTGGACGAATTCCAGGTCGGGCACGCACACGCCGAGGCCGGGCAGGGCCAAGATCGCCTCCGACGGTGACACCTGCCACGGAGATTCCTGCTGGCGCAGGTCGGCGAGCAGGGCCGCGACCTCGTCGGGCAGGCCGGCGTTGTTGCTGGCCGAGGATTCCCTGCCGCCGCGCAGGTGGTAGCGCACGGGGCGGCGATCCTTGCCCCAGCGCACATCCGCGCGCACCTCCCAGGTGTCGCAGGCCATGATGGCGGGCAGGGTCAGCGCCAGGTTGAGTCCGTACTTGGTCGTCTGTTCGAAGAGGCTCATGGGGCCGTCGAGATCGATGGCGTAGCCGGCGCCGCGGTCGAGCTCTGTAATGGTATGGAGCAGGCGGTGGAACTTCAGCTTGCGAAACAGCGCGCGGTAGCCACCGGCGCTCGCGCTGAACACGCGCGCCTGCACCTTCACGGCGCGCAGGAGGATCGATTGGTGGGAGGCCAAATCGTGCTGGGCGAGCAGCCCGTCGGGAGAGGGCAGGTCGGCCTTGCGCAGAACGTGGGCGGTGGGCAAGTCGGAGTAGAGCGCCTCCTCGATAGCGTCCACGTCCAAGCCGTGGGCTTGCGCGATGTCCGCGAGCACTACGGCGCGGTCGAAGTCGCGGCCCGACCCGCGCACGGCGGCCGCCTGGGTGAAGATCTCGCGGCGTAGCTCGACGGGATCCAGCCCGGCGCCCTCCTCGAATTCGCAGGCGTCGAGGGCAAGCTTGAAGAGGCCGCGGGCCAGGCGATTCTCGGTGGGCGCGATGGCCACCTGGCTCCACGCCTCGAGCAGCGCCCCGCGCGGCAGCCCGACGTGCGCGCGCACGAGCAGGAGCGCGGTGGCGGCCAGCTCTCGCGCGCGCGGGCGCTCGGCTTCCGCAAGCGGAACGACGGTCAAGCGATCGCCGCGGCGGCGGACGTGGACGAGATCAGCGGTAAGCAACGTGGTCGCGACGCCTCATGCTGGTCATGGATTCGCTGGTGCCCCCGGTGACGAGCTCGTAGAGCACGGCGCGCTTGCCTTCCCCCTTGCGCAGGATGCGGCCCAGACGCTGGACGTGCTCGCGCACCGACCCGCTGCCCGACATGACGATGGCCACGTTGGCCTCGGGGATGTCGACCCCTTCGTTGAGTACCTTCGAGGTGGCAAGCGCCGCGTACTGGCCCTGGGAAAAGCCCGCGAGAATGGCGCTGCGTTCGCTGACTTTGGTGTGGTGGGTGATGGCCGGGATGAGGAACCGGCGCGAGAGCAGATAGACCGTCGCATTGTCTTGCGTGAAGACAATCGTGCGGTCACGCCGGTGCTGGTGGAGCAGGCGATCGAGGTAGTCGAGCTTGGCCGGCGCGGTGAAGGCGATCTCGCGCTGGCGGCGGTAGGCGACGAAGGCGCGGCGCCCTTCCTCGGTGCGTGACGAGCGGATGATGAATTCGGAAAAGCCACGTGGGCTCGTCATGACGATGCCGTTGTCGCCGAGGAACTGCCGGTAGAGGGCCCGCTCGCGCTCGTATTCCGTGCGCTCGTCGGTGGAGAGATCGACGCTGACTCGCACGGTTTCGTAGTCGGCCAGGTACTCGCCGGCCAGCTCGACGATGTCCTTGCGGTAGACGATGGGGCCGACCAGTTCCTCGATCAGCGGGTCGCGTCCATCGGTGCGCTCGGGCGTGGCGGTGAGGCCGAGGCGAAAGGGCGCCAGGCACAGGCGTGCGCCCAGGGCGTAGCTTTCGCCGGGCAAGTGGTGGCACTCGTCGAAGACCACCAGGCCGAAGCGGCAGCCCAGGTGCTCCATGTGCAGGTAGGCCGAATCGTAGGTGGTCACGGTCAGGGGTTGCACGTCGTAGTCGCCGCCGCCGACAATGCCGATAGTGCCGCCGATTTTGGCGCCGAAGGTGGCGCGGAGGCCGTCGTGCCACTGGCGGACGAGATCCAGGGTCGGCGTGACCACCAGCGTGGAACGCTTGCGATCGTCGATGGCCAGGTGGGCAACCAGGGTCTTGCCCGCGCCGGTGGGCAGCACGACCACGCCACGAAACCCGGCGGTGCGCCAGGCGGCCAAGGCCGCGGTCTGATAGGGGCGTGGCTCGCGATGGACCAGCGCCGCACTCGTCAGGGTGTCATAGCGGCGCGCCTCGTCGGCATAGGTGAGACCCAGCGCCCGCAAGCCGCGCACGATGTCCGCGTAGCGGCACGCCGGCGCGCGCCAGCAGGCGCTGCGCTCGTCCCAGGCACAGCCGCCGGGCAGACCCGCCGTGTTCGCCGGAAGGCCCGCGATCTCGATGGTGCCGGCGACGAAGCGCAGGCAGGTCGTCGGCGGCGGTGCGGAAGTGGCGTCTTCGCTCACGCCCGCCAGTGTCGCACAGGTGACCGACAGCGGACTACTGCTTCGCCGTGATCTCGGCGTTGCCCGTGATGGTGATGGCGTCGTCGACCGGCACGAAGAACAAGCTGGG
>JADGRD010000323.1 GCA_017881285.1 Pseudomonadota bacterium
GGGGCCTTCGCCCACCGAGGCGGTGCGGCGCGGCCAGCCCCGCGCAAGCTGGACGAGGAAGAAACCGGCAGGCCCAACGGCCAGCCCGGGCTGTACGGTCTCGTGCCCTCGGAGGAACAGATCGCCCGCGCCGTGGGCAGCGGCACGCAAGATCACCTGACCGACATCGACGAGGGTAGCGAGACCGCGCTCAACGCCAAGCGATGGGTGTACGCGACCTTCTTCAACCGCGTCAAGGAGCGGGTGCGCGATCACTGGAAGCCGGCGGACGAGTACCAGCGCCGCGATCCCACCGGCAAGATCTACGGCGCCGAGGATCGCTACACCCTCCTGCAGGTCAGCCTCAAGGCGGACGGCTCGCTGGCCAATGTCGCGGTGGCGCACACCTGCGGCCTGGACTTCCTCGACGATACCGCGGTCACCGCCTTCAAGGAGGCGCAGCCTTTCCTCAATCCCCCGCACCGCTTGATCGAGGCCGGCCACGGCACCGTCACCTTCGGATTCGGTTTCTTCTTCGAAGTCTCGGGGGCGCCGCGCCTGAAGTTGTTCCGCTACAAGAGTATGTAGTGGTTAGCACTACTGCTTTAATTCTTCGATTCACCGACGGGCGACGTGCCCTGCGGGCACTCGGACCTGCCCACCCACCACCTGCCACCCGGGCTTCGCCCGGCCTTCGCCGGGCCGGGAGCTGCGTCGGGCCTGCGCATCCAGACCACCCCACGCGGTCTGGTGACCGCGCGGGGGCCCCGGTCGTCCTCAAGTACAACAGTACATTCCGGTCCGGTTCTCGGCCCTCCTTGCTCCCAGCCCGGCTTGTCGCCCGACGCCCGAAGGCAAATTCCAGCCAGTAGTGTTACTTGCCGCCGTATACGCCGACCGCGCCCAGCGAGAATCCCAGGTACTGGTCGGTCGCGCTGGTCGCGGGGGTGTTGTTGGCGTTGTCCGGCCCGGGCTGGAGCGCGCCGAACACATAGCGCCGGTAGTCGGCGGCGAGGCGGATCTCCAGCCACCGCACGACACCCACGCTCACGAACGCCGAGCCGTCGACGCCGTAGCTGGCCACGCCGTTCGGGAAGTAGTTCGACGAGCGGACGCGGAACCCGCCCTCGCCCGGGTTGGTGACCAGGCGGTATGCCGCCTCGGCGCCGACCTGAAAGATGTTCCAGAGGTAAAAACGCCCGCTGGCGGCGAAGCGCGCGCCCTGGTAGGCGACGTCCGGCCACGGGAGGCCGGACCGGGGTGCGTCGTTCGTGTCCGTGGTGTCGCCGATGACGAACAGGTGCTGGAAGTAGGCCGCGCTGAGGCCGAGCAGGCCGAACGACAGCGGATAGCGGCCTTGCGCGCCGGCGACTAGCTCGCGCGTGCCCGTCGGGTAGGCGGGGTTGGTGCCGGACTTCAGCACGGGGTTGAACTCACCTGACACGAAGATGCCGGCGTAGGTGATGGGGAACCAGGCCGCGCGTCCCTCGAAGACCGGCAGGAAATGCTCGACGTACGACTTCCCGGCCGAAGCCGGCAAGAACTCAAAAAGGCGCTGCAGGGCACGGCCGCCGACCTCGACCTCGACGGTGCGCGGCTGCTTGCCGCGCTTGGCCTTCGCCGTGCGCTGGTCGGTGAACGGTGCCTCCTCGTCCTCCTCTTCGCCCGAACCCTCGGCTTCTTCCTTCTCCTTCACCAGCGCGGCCTTCCCCTTGTCCACCTTCGCCTCGGTCAGAGCCACGGGCTCCGCTGGCGCGGCCTCCTCGGCCGGCGCCGCCTCCTCGGACTTGCCGGCGCTGGGCGCCGCCTCGGACGGCGGCGACGCGGGCAGCCCGGCGCCGCCCTCGTCCTTCTTCGGTGGCGCCGTCTCTTTGATGGCCGCCCCGAGCTTCTTCCAGAAACCGCCCGCCACCGCGGCGGCCAGCTTTGCCGGCGGTCCCTTGGCGGCGAAGATCTCACGCCCTGCGACGGAGCCGTCGGCGCCGTTGTGGACGGCCACCTCGACCCGGCGCTTGGCCCCAGTCTGGGAAATCGTCGACTCGACCACGCCGTCGACCTTCAGCTTGCGGGCCAGGGCGATCCAGTCGCCGTCCGACGAGGGAACCCCGCCCGTCCCCAGCGCCTTCTTCACCGGCCCGCCCGAGAGCGCCTGGATCTTGTGCTGCTTGAGCACCTGCGTGATCTTGCCGGTGACGACCGCGTCCTTCGCGGTCCCCTCGGTCGGCGGCAGCACGGCGATCCTCTTGCCCGCCGGCTTGGGCTTGGCCGCCAGCGCGGGGGCCGAAAACACGGCAACCCCGACGGTCGCGGCAAGCACGATCCCCCCCCACGCACCGAAGCGCCTTCTTGATTCAGCCTGGTGTCGCATCGGAACTCCTTGCTCGTCTCGTACCGCTGGGGTCAGCCGGCATGGGCGCTGCTGGTGGCCAGCGATCCGCGCAGCCATCGAGCGGGAACGACCACAGCCGCATCCGTGAGACGTACGGAGCGTACGTAGTTTGATTGCCCTTCTGCTCCCGCCACATCACGGCTCAGAATGGCCAACAACCAATCCCACGTCAACTACCACCTCCAAGCGCGGGTCACCAGGCCGTGACCGGCTCGCCGTTCCACGACGACATTCTGTCTTCACATCCATGGCCTTCGCGCATAGCATCGACAGACCTTGTTCGGCCGCGCCACCCTGAGCCTCACGCCCTATTGGAGAAGGGACGATCCCATCCTGTTGGTCCCGTCCATCGAGGCCAGTCGCCTTTGTCGCGAGGAAGGAGGCCAAGAACTGCCGGCGGGTCAGGCCCTGCGGCTCTTCCAGACGATGGACCGGCTGTCGGCCGCGGACATCCGCCGATTCGCGCACGAGGTCCGCTTGAGCAGTTTTCCTCTGCGTGAAGTGGACGATCCGGAACTGCGCGAGATGGTTCGCCAGGCCATCAAGGCCCGCCGTCTGGTCGCCCTTCGACAAGGCGACAGTGCTGGCGTGGCCGGGAACGAAAATGCCGAGCGGCACCGGCTGGTCAGGCAAATCGAGCAGCAGATGCGCGGACGCATGCGCTATGCCGGCCGCCAGTACAAGCTTGTCGTGGACGTGGATCTGGGAAAGGTGCCAGGTCGGAACAGCTACGAGGTGGCCGGCCGGGACGACGCCCGCCGCGTACTCGATGGCTTGGCCAAGCAGTCGGGCACGTCGAGCGACCTGGCCACCCTGCTCGGCCGGGCCAGCGCGCAGCTCACGCCCGACTGGCGCCCGCCCCTCTCCCAGCCCGATGGATTGATTCTTCTTCGGAGCGTGCCCGTGACCCAGGCCTCCGCGGCGACTGGGGAGCCACCCCTCACGCCGTCGCAGCTCCACCCGCCCAAGCCCCAGCCCAAGCTGGACGCGTGGATCAAGATTCACCTCGTCGATGCTGACACGGGCGCGGCGATCGGGGGCGCGTCGCTCAGCCTGAAGCTGCCAAACGCGAACGCAGCGTCGTCGCACGACACCGACGACGGCGGGTTGGTCGACCTGACGGACCTCCCGTCGGGAACGTTCAGCCTGGAGGGGATCGATGACGACGGCGAGTGGGAGCTGGTTGCCCACGAGGTAGCGTGAGCAAAGGCCGACGCCCGTGGCAATCATTTGGGATGAGCGCAGCAAGGCCCGCGACTACGTCGTCAAGGCGGGCGACACCCTGACGTCGATCGCCGCGGCCGAGTGCCCGGACCTCGGCGCTTGGACGGCCCTCGCGCGCTTCAACTGGGGCACGGTGCGCCCGCGCGAGGTGGTGCGGGCGCTGGTCGAGACCCTCGGCGTCGCGACGGGCGACCTGGCGAAGATTGGACTCCTCGCGAGCCCCGAGCTGATGCCGCTCCTGCCCGACGCCGATCTGCCCGCGAAGCTGAAGATCCCGGTGCCGCTGAAGAAGAAGGATCTGGCCGTCGAGAAGACGCACAAGCTGAAGCTCAAGGCGATCCACGCGGCGACGGCGGTGTCGATCCTGGACCTCGATCGCTGGTTCATCCCGCAGCACGAGGCGTGCAGCGTCGAATACGGCCTGGAGGGCGACGCCGTGTGCGCCGACAAGGTCCGGCTGGACGTGTTTGGCAGCAACTACTGCGAGTGCACCGACTGGAACAAGGGCCACGGCACCTACGGCGCACCGGCGGACTTCGTCGACATTCCGCTGTTCACCAAAGACCTCGCCACGCAGGCCGAGGAGCGTCACGACTACGGTTTGCCCGACGACGCGCCCTGGAAGGGCGAGGTCTCGGCGACGACGGGCATGCTCGGCCGCAAGACGGATGGTGCAGCTCAACGCCATGTAAGCGTCGCATTCTCGCCGTACACGATGCACGTTCGCTACTTCAAGGCCGGCGGCGACAAGGACGCGCGCATCGTCCTTCACCCCTTCTGGCGCAAGTGGAAGGAGACACCGACCGCGCAGACCGTCACCGTCGACGACACGACCAAGAAGGCCACGTGGACGAACGCCGCGGACGCCGATCGCGGCGCCCTTTCCATCGAGGACAAGAACGGCCAGTCGGTGTGCCTCGCGGAGCTCACGGGCGACCTGCTCAAGGCGGGGGCGCGCGAATTCACCTGGGACGCCGCTTACCGTCCGGGCGCGATGAACAGCCACTTCGGCGCCGTCATGCTGGCCGACGACAAGCCCTACAAGGCGACGATCACGACGCTGTCGCGCGAACTCGAGACGACGCCGATGAAGGTCATCTGGAAGGTGAAGAAAGCCAGCAAGCTCACGCGGGGGATCGTCCAGATCACCGACGGAACCGGCAAGCTCGTCTATCACAAGGCGCTGAAGGAGGCGCTGTGTGCCGAAGGCGACCACGAGCTCGGCTGGGACGGCAAGTACGGCGCCGGCGCGAAGAACAGCCGGGGCGGCGACGCCATCATCCCGGCGGACATGCCCTACCGCGTGCAGATCCAGCTTCACCGCGACGGCAGCGCCACCCAAGGGCTCGCGCTCGGCGCGATGCACACGGAGGTGCGCTTGGCGGTGCACCCGAAGTCACACGCACCCGCCGACGTGCTGTTCGATCCGTGGCGGGACAAGACGAGCCTGGCGTTCGGCATGGCTCCCCTCGTGCCCGGCAAGCTGCCCGTCGAGGGCGACGGCACGAAGTGGTACCAGCACAAGCTCGCCGAATACGGCTTTCACCCCGGCCCCGTCACCGGCTCGACCAACGATGACTACAAGCTGGCGATGAAGGACTTCAAGCGCTCGGTGCCCGCCGATGGA
>JADGRD010000324.1 GCA_017881285.1 Pseudomonadota bacterium
CCCCGGCTGGGCTGGAGCTTGCGCGCGCGGTCCGCGCGGCGATCACCCGTGCTCCGGCGGCGACCGCGCTGGTGCTCATGCAGCACGGGCTGGTGACCTGGGGGCCGACCGCCCGCGAGGCCTACGAGGCGACCATCGCGCAGGTGACGCGTGCCGAGGCCTATCTGGGCAAGGGCCGTGAGCGTGCGTTGGCATCGCTGGTTTCGATCACGACGGCGGAGCGGGAACGAAGATATGCGGCGCTGGCGCCGGTCATCCGTTCGGTGCTCGGTCCGGGCGACGCGGATGCTCTCGCGGATCGTGTCGTGCTCGACGCCGAGCTGGACGCGAATGCCGTCGGCGTCCTCGATACTCCGCAGGGCAAGGAGCTGGCCCTGTCCGCTCCGCTCACGCCCGACTACCTGGTTCGCGGGCGCAAGGCGCCGCTCTGGCTCGACCAGCCCAATCTCGACGACGCCAAGGCGTTCCGCGAGCAGATGACGAAGGCCGTGGCTGACTACCAGGCGGAGTATCGCGTCTACGTGGCCAGGCACTCGGAGGATCCCGGTTTCGCGGAGCGCGACTATCCACCGCGGGCGATCTTGATTCCGGGCCTCGGCCTGGTGGCCGTGGGCAGGGACGCGGCCGACGCGCGCATGGTCCGGGATATCGTGGCGCAAGGCCTGCGCGTGAAGGCCGAGATCTGGGAGAGCGGCTCGGACTACCAATCCCTGGGCGACGATCATCTCTTCGACATGGAGTTCCGCGTCTACCAGCAGGCCAAGACCGCGACCGCCCCGGCCGACGCGCGGTTGCTGCGCGGCAGCGTGGCGCTGGTGACCGGCGCGGCCGGCGCCATCGGGACCGGCATCTGCGAGGCGTTGCTCGACAAAGGCTGCCACGTCGCCGCCACCGACCTGCTCGGGCCCGAGCTCGACGAGCTGCGCGCCACGCTTGTGCGGCGGGATCCGCTGCGGGCCATCGCCGTGGCCATGGACGTGACCGACAAGGCATCGGTTGCGGCCGGGTTCGCCAAGGTGGTGCGCGCCTTCGGCGGCATCGACGCGGTCGTGGCCAACGCCGGCATCGCCCACGTCGCGCCATTGACCGAGCTTGGGCTCGACGCCTTCCGCAAGCTCGAGGCAGTCAACGTCGAGGGCACGCTGCTCGTGCTCGCCGAGGCCGGCCGTCACTTCGCCTTGCAAGGCACCGGGGGCGACGTGGTCCTGGTTTCCACCAAGAACGTGTTCGCGCCGGGCGCGGGCTTCGGCGCCTACAGCGCGACCAAGGCCGCCAGCCACCAGCTCGCCCGCATCGCCAGCCTAGAATTCGCGCCGTTTGGCGTACGCGTGAACATGGTGGCGCCCGACGCGGTCTTCTCCCACGGTGACAAGCGCTCGGGCCTGTGGGCCACGGTCGGTCCCAACCGCATGAAGGCGCGCGGTCTCGACGAGCGCGGCCTGGAGGACTACTACCGCTCGCGCAACCTGCTCAAGGCGCAAGTCACCGCCGCGCACGTGGCCGCCGCCGTCCTCTTCTTCCTGACGCACCAGACGCCCACCACCGGCGCCACCATCCCCGTCGATGGTGGCCTCCCCGACGCGACCCCGCGGTAGCGGTGGTGGAACTACGGCCTGTGCAATTGCGCGGCGGCGAGGGCCGTGTTGAAGAACTCCACGTCGCGCATGCAGCCGGGGAAGTAGTTCGCGCCGTTCTGGCGCGTGGCGAGGGACATCGAACCGGCGGCCATGGGGCCGAAGGTCAGGGCCATGGAATCCTCGAGCACGCCGTTGACGTACTGGCGCGCGGTCTGGCCATCGTAGGTCACGGCCAGCCAGTACCACTGGTTGGAAGGATGGATGGCGGTGGTGTCTTCGATCGTGGTGCTCACCGTGCCCCAGAAGAAACCAACCAGGAGGTGCCAGCTTGTTGCGCCGTCGGGTCGCATCTGAATGACCAGGCGTGCATCGTTGGCGCCGGAACCTCCGAGGTGGAGGATGCGAGGTTGTGCGGTTCCAGCGATTTCCGGATAGACGAGGGTCTGGATGGTGAACTGCTGCATGCCCTGGATGGGGTTGGTGGCGAAGAGCAGGCCGTCCGTCGTCCCGTCGAAACACACGGCCGTGCCGGCGTCCATGGGCGTGACGGTTGGTGTTCCCATGACCGTGGGCGTGTAGCCAGCGATGCTCGTGGTGTTGTCGACCACCCAGTCGCTGGTCGGCAAGGGGGCCAGATCGGGCGGGGGCAGATCCGGCCTGGCGAGATCCACGCGAATGGGAAGATCCGGAGCCACATCCGCGGGCGCGTGATCCGGCGGCGCGGTATCCAAGGGCGCCGCATCCAGCCGCACGCTATCAAGGACAGGTCCGTCCACGGGGACAGTGCTGGGGCCATCTGGCTCCGCCGGCTGCGGGGCGTCGGTTCCGTCAAGACTCGGAATCGCGTCGGGAGCGACCTGGACTTCGAACGAAACCGGAGCATCACCGGCGGGGCGGGAATCCTGTGAAACCAGATCCGGGCCTGGGCTCGGAATGTCGGGGGTCGGTGCTCGATCTGGGCTGGTGTCCGCCACGTCCTTGAGGGCCAAGTCGGCGAGCCCAGCCTCCGCCAGCACGGGGCTTCTGTCGGGATTCGCTTCGGACGGCGCAAGGTACGCGTCGGGAGTCGTTTCCAGCCGGGCATCGGACGGCCTGACAGGCCCATCCGAGGCATCGAGTCGGCTGCCGAGTCCGTTGCCACTCACGCTGCAGCCCGCGGCAGGCAACAGAAGCAGAACAAGACAGGCACTGCATGCCGCTGTGAGAGAGAACTTCATCGACACCCCTTGCAACAAGAATCGCACGGTCCATGGCCAGGAACAAGGTGTCTAGCTCTCGCCCGAATCCTCACCCTCGGCGCTGGGCAGTGGCTCGCCGCGCAGGCGGCGAATGCGGCCATCGCGGATCTCGATGGTGGTGAAGAGAAAGCCGCCCAGCTCGATGCTGCGCCCAGGCCGCAGCGGCGGGGCCAGGTGCGACTGCAGGTAGGCGCCCAGGGTGTCGATCTCGGGCGGCATGGGGGGCAGGGTGACGCCCAGCTCGCGCTCGGCCACGTCCAGGGTCAGGCGGCCGTCGACCTCGAAGCGACCCTCGGCGCCGCGCACGATGGGCTGGATCTCGCCGACGTCCTGCTCGTCCTGGATCTCGCCGACGAACTCCTCCAGCAGGTCCTCCAGCGTCACCACGCCGACGAAGCTGCTGCTCGCGCCGAGCACGATGGCCATGTGGACCCGCCGGCGCTGGAACTCGCGACGCAGCCATTCGCTGGGGGTTTCCTCGGAGCAGTAGATGGGCTCGCGCGCCAGCTCGCGCATGCGCTTGGGCTCGTGGCCCGAGGCCAGGGCGGCCATCATGTCCTTCATGTGAATGTAGCCCAGCACCTTGTCGGTGCCGGGCTCGACCAGCGGATAACGCGTGTACTGGTTGGCCAGCGCAATCTCGATGTTCTCCCGCCACGGCCGGCCTTCTTCGAGGACCGCGACATCGCGCCGCAGGGTCATCACGTGGCGGGCGACCCGGTGGGTGTAGTCGAAGACGCGGTCGATGAGGCGGCGCGCGCCGGGGTCCAGATCGACGTGCTGGAGCACCATGCGCAGCTCGTCCGACGAGTGCAACATCTCGGCGCCCGAGGCGGGATGCAGCCTGATGGTGCGCAGGAAGAGGTTTGCCGTCGCCGTCAGGGCCCAGATGAAGGGGAAGGCGAGGATCGCGAAGACGCGCAGGGGGAGCGCCGCCCACAGGGCCACCGGCTCGGCCTTCTGCAGGGCGATGGCCTTGGGCACCAGCTCGCCGAGCACGGCGTGCAGAAAGGTGATCACCGCGAAGCTGCAACCCAGGGCCAGGGAGTGCGTCGCGGCGCCGGTGAGGCGGCCAAGCCCGCTCATGAAGGGAGAAATGATGTGCGCGAAGGCCGGCTCGCCCACCCAGCCCAGGGCCAGCGAGGCGAAGGTGATGCCAAGCTGGTTGGCCGACAGGTACTTGTCGAGGCGCAGGGTGATGCCGGAGAGCAGCCAGGCGCGGCGGCCGCCGCAGGCCACCAGTTCCTTGACCCGGGTGGGCCGGATCTTGACGATGGCGAATTCGGAGGCGACGAAGAACGCGTTGGCCAGGACCATCAGGGCCGCCAGCAGGAGGGCCGTGCTCGGGTTCCACATGCCCCTAGAGTACAGGCAGGAGGCGGGGTTGGGCCAATCTGCCGCCCTTCGTGCTATCAAATAGCCATGGGCTCGACCATCCGGAACGACCTTCGGACCTTGCCGAACGTCATCACCTTGCTGCGCATCGCACTGCTCTTTCTCTGCGTGCCGGTGTACTTTTACGTCTCGCAGGGGGTTGGCATCATCCTCGCCATTGCCGCGGGAGTGACCGACTACCTTGACGGCTACCTCGCCCGCCTCACCAAGCAGGTCACGCGCCTGGGCGAGATCCTCGACCAGTTCTGCGATCTCTGCTTCGAGTCCTTCCTCATCTTGATCGCCACGCTGCAAGGGATCCTGCCCCCGTACTTCATCTTCCTCTACCTGCTGCGCGAGTTCTGGGTTACCAGCGTGCGCCGTTTCATGGCCGGGGCGCGCATGAACATTCCCAGCAGCCTGGCGGGCAAGGCAAAGACCAACCTCGTCTGTTGGGGATTCTTTCCCACCTATCTGTCCATGAGTGGGCTCGTGCCCGCGGGCGAGCCCTACCTGGCGTACGCTGGCCGCATCATGATCGGGGTGGGGCTTGCCGCGGGATACTACAGTGCGATGGGTTACACGAAGGCTTTCGCCGCAGGTTACGCCGAGGCCACGAGCAGGATAGACTGAACAGTCATGCGACGAATCGCCGTCCTTCCCCTGCTGTTTTCCGCGCTCGCGGCGCTGCCCGCGCGCGCCCAGAATTCCTCGCCGGTTCCGGCTTGCCCCGAGGGCAACCTGCTGGCCCACAAGAAGCCCTTGCAGTGGCAGGAGGTGCGCCGTGAGATGAGCCTCTTGACCGACGAGAGCATCGCCCCCGAGGGCGCGCAGTGGGATTCGCAGCCCGCGGTCATCTTCGACACCGCCGCGTCCACCGTGACCTGGGATCTCGGCGAGCTCACCCTGCTGCGCTCGTTCGCCATCCAGGCCGACGCCAACGACACCTATACCGTGTGGGGATCGGTCGACGGCCAGGAATACAAGGTCTTCGGCCAGATCGATCCGGTGCCCAACCACGGCCTGCG
>JADGRD010000325.1 GCA_017881285.1 Pseudomonadota bacterium
AGCCCAAGGCCAGGCCCAAGGCTGCTGCCGCCGGGCCCAAGGTGAAGAAAGACGCCGGGGCACGGGCGCCCGCCAAGTCGGCCGCGACCATGAAGCGGAGCAGCCGGAGCCGCGGCGGCGACTGAGAGCCGGGACGGGCTCTTCGATTCACCGACGGCCGACGATCTACTGCGGCACCCTGGAAGGGTTCCGCGCCTCCCGCGGTCGCGCTTCGGCGAGCAAAGCTCGCCTTCGCCCCCGCGATCCGGGCCGCTGGCTTGCCGGCCGTCACTCGAAGGAGAAACCGATACGGCAGGCATGGCTGCGGCTTGTTGCATGAGGTCCAGGCGGTGGTGACTGGGCCGTTGACAGGCGGGGCGCGGGGGCGGTAAGTCCGGGGGCATGGGTGCGTCTGGGTCTGACCTTCCTGGGTTCGGAGGTTCGCTCGCGCTTTCGTTGGTTTCCCTCGGCTTGGTCTGCCTGGTGGCGTTCGTGGCGCTGCGCTGGCTCGGCCGCCGGGGAATGGGCCGTTCCGACGACTGCATCCGCGTGCTCGGGCGCTGCTTCCTGGAACCCAGGCGCTCCGTGTACCTCATCGCGACAGGGGGCCGCTGTTTCCTGGTCGGCGTCGGCGACGGGCCCATGAGCCTGCTGGCCGAGATCGACGAGGCCAGCCTGCCCCCGGTGCAGCCAGGCGCCGCGGGAACCGGGTCGGCCTTCGCCGATCTCTTGGCGAGGATGTTGCGGAAAGGCCGGCGATGAGCCCGCTGCCCGCGCTGGCCGCGGCCAACGTGGATCACGTGGCTGGGTTGGCCTCGCGTCCGGTGCTCGTGTTCGTCGCAGTGGCGGCCCTGTCGCTGCTGCCCTTCATCCTTCTGCTCATGACCAGCTTCGTGAAGATCGCGGTCGTGCTTTCGATCCTCAAGAGCGCGCTGGGGTCGGCGCAGATTCCGCCATCCTCCATCATCACGGGTCTAGCGCTCATCCTCACCATCTACGTGATGGCTCCGACCGGCGAGCGCATGCTCCGGGCCGTCGAGCCCGAGTTGGGCCGAGGAGTTGGCGCCGAGGTGTTGAGTGGTCAGGGCATCGAAGCCCTGGTCGCGGCGGGCGACAAGGCCAAGGAGCCGGTACGGGATTTTCTGCTCCGGCATGGCTCGGCCCGGGATCGCGGCGTGTTCCACGCCCTGGCCCTGCGCATGCGCACCGGGGCCGAGCGGGCCTCCATCTCGGATCGCGATTTCCTGGTGCTGGTGCCGGCCTTTCTCGCCTCGGAGCTGCGGCGTGCCTTCGAGATCGGCTTCCTCATCTTCATTCCCTTCCTGGTGGTGGATCTGGTGATCTCGAACCTCCTGCTCGCGCTCGGTATGCACATGCTCTCGCCGACCACGGTCTCGCTGCCGTTCAAACTGCTGCTCTTCGTGCTCGCCGATGGCTGGCAGCTTCTCTTGCGCGGATTGGTGGAAAGCTATGTCTAGTTTGGCGGGCACGGATCTGGTGCTGCGCGCGGTGCGCGAGGGGCTCTTGCTCGTGCTCCTGGTTTCGGCGCCACCGCTTCTCGCCAGCTTGGTGGTCGGTTTCGTCGTCAGTGTCCTGCAGGCGGTGTCGCAGATCCACGACCAGGCGTTGGCCTTCGTGCCCAAGCTGGCCGCCGTGGTCCTCGTCCTGCTCATGCTCGGGCCCGTGCTCGGCGCTCAGGTGGTGCGCTTCTCGCAAGCCTTGCTTGCCGCCATTGCTTGGGTTCGCTAGCGTGCTGCCCACCTCGAACCTAGAGCATTCCCTCGGGCTCCTTGCCTTGGGCGCCGCGCGCACGCTTCCGCTGGCCTGGTCCGTGCCAGTCTTCGGTGGTCCGGCCCTGCCATCCCAGCTTCGCGTCGCGCTCGGGCTCGGACTCGCCGTGCTGTGCGCTCCGGCGCTGGCGATGGACGCGCCACCGTCCGCTGCCACTCTCTGGGTGTTGCTCGCGGCGCGCGAGGCTCTCGTCGGGGTGGTCATGGGGTTTGTGTGTGCCTGCATGTTTCGCGCGGCGGAAGCCGCGGGCGAGCTCACCGACGTCTTGCGCGGGGCGAACCTGGCGTCCACATTGGTTCCGGCGGGCGAACGCCGGACGAGCCCCCTTGGCGCCCTGCTGCTCTTGCTCGCCAGCGTGGTGTTTCTCGAGATCGGCGGCATCGGTCACGTCGTGGCCGCGCTCGGGCGCAGCTACGAGGCCATCCCGCTCGGCTCAGGCCTCCGATTCGGGGAACGCTCGCATGCGGCAGCGCTGCTGGCCATCGTGGCGTCGGGCAAACTCATCGAGGCCGCCATCGGGTTGGCCGCGCCGGCCATGGTCGCCCTCCTCCTCGCCGACATCGTGCTTGGCGTGGTGGGGCGCGCCGTGCCGCGCGTGCCACTCTATTTCGTCGGGATGCCGCTCAAGGCGTTGCTCGGCGTGGGCGCGGTTCTTCTCGGGCTGGGTGGAACGGATCTGGCGATGCAAGGCGGCTTTCGTGGATTCCTCGAGCTTCTTGCGGCGGCATCCCGTTTCGGGCGGTGACAGGTCAAAGAAGTCATGGCCGAGGCGTCTTCCGAAGAAAGAACCATCCCGCCCACCCAGCGGCGGCGTGAGCGAGCCCGCCGGGCTGGCGACGTCGCCATCAGCCGCGACCTGATCGCCGGCTTCGCGTTCGCTGCCGCCTGCGCGGCGCTGGTTGCGGGCGGCAAGGCATGGGTGGGTGGATTGCTCGCCTACCTGCACCTGGCGCTGGCTGGCGCGACCAGCGCGAATTCCGTCTCGCCCGCCATCCACGCGGGTCTGGCCGCGGTCGGCACGGCCCTCGCGGTGCCCTTGGGCGTGGTGCTGGCAAGCTCTGTCCTCGCGGGGCTCATGCAGACGCGGGGCAACTTCGCGCCGGAAAGCCTGCGGGCCAACGCCCGGCGCTTCGTCCCGGCGCTGGCCCGACTCTTCGGCCGGGAATCGGGGATCGACGCCGCAATGGACCTGGGCAAGATCGCCGTGCTTGGCGTGGTCGCTCTCGGGAGCCTGCGCCCGTGCGTTTCCAGCCTGGTCGCGCTATCCGGCGCGGGAGCTTCGCAAGTTCTGGACGTCGCGGGAGCCTGCGCTCGGCGGCTCGGCATCCACCTTGCGATCGCCATGGTAGTGCTGGGCTTGGCGGACTATCTTTGGCAGCAAGTCCGTCACCAGAGCAGATTGCGCATGACCCGCGACGAAGCCAGGCGCGAGCACAAGGAAAGCGAAGGCGATCCCGAGCACCAGGCCGAGCGGCGGCGCTGCCATCGCGAATCGCAGATGGAGGGAGCGCTGGCGGATGTGGCCGGGGCCGACTTGGTTCTCGTCGAACCCGGGGTCGCGGCCGCGGCGGTTTCCTGTCCCGGCGTGGCCAACGGCGCTCCGGTCTTGCTGGTGCGGGGCGAACGGCTGCGGGCTCGGCAGATCGAAGCCGCCGCGCGCGCGGCGGGCATGCCGAGCTTCGTCGAGCCCGCGCTCGTGCGTGCTCTCGCCTGGGTGGAGGCGGGTGGGGAGATTCCCGAGGCGCTCCACCTATCGGTGGCCAGGTTGATGGTGAGGGCGCGGGGCCAGCGCCACCCGGCGGGCGGGCCTGCCCTTCCGATCCCGAGTGAGCGCGCGAGATGAAGGCCTCCCGGCATCGATCGGCGCGCGAATCCGAGCCGGGAGCGTTGCTCGAGGTGGCGGTTGCGTTGCCGGTGGCGGATGTCTTCACCTACCGCGACTTGCCCAGGGAAGGGCGCTTGCCGCTGGGCTCGCAGGTCGTCGTGCCCTTTCGCGGCCGCAAGGTCACGGGATTCGTGGTCGGCCACCCCGAAGCGATACCGCCAGACGCGCCCGAGAAGATTCGCACGATCTCGGCGGTCGTGGGCGACAGCCCAGCGCTCGACCAGGCGGTTCTCGACCTCTGCCGATGGGCCGCGAGCTATTATCTCGCGCCCCTCGGCGAGGTGCTGTGCGCGGCGCTGCCGAGCGGCGAGCGCGCCTCGGCTTCCCGGCGGCTGCGCTTGACCGCCGTGGGGCAGGCCGCTGCCGACGGGAGCGCCACCGCGGGGCTGGCGGCGATGGCGCTCGATGCGGCGGATCGCGCACTGCTCGCCCGCATCAAGAAAGCTCGCACGCTCAGTCAAACGCACGTGGCGCGTTCGTCCTCGGTGGAAATGGACCGCGTGACGTTCCTCATCGAGCGGGGCTTCGTCGAGGTCGCGGACACCCTTCGGGGAGCCGGGCGCCGGCGGAAGGAACTTGGCGTGGGAGACAGCGAAGGCGCGCCCCTACCGAGCGAGGTTCCGCCCACGCTCAACGCGCATCAGGAGGCGGCGTTCAGCGCGCTGCTCGGCGCTCTCGACCGGGGGTACGCCACATTCTTGCTCCAGGGGATCACGGGTTCGGGGAAGACCGAGATCTATTTGCGCATCATCGCCGAGGCGCGGCAGCACGGCCGCGGGGCACTGGTCCTGGTTCCCGAGATTGCGCTGACCCCACAGCTTGCGGCGCGTTTTCGCGCGCGCTTCGGCGACGACGTCGCCGTCTTGCACAGCGCCGTGCCGCCCGGCGAGCGCGCCGCCGCCTGGCGCAGGCTGCGGCGGGGCGAGGTGGGCATCGCGCTGGGGGCGCGCTCCGCGGTGTTCGCCCCGGTTCGCGATCTGGCGGTCGTGGTGGTGGACGAGGAGCACGACGGCTCGTTCAAGCAAGAGGACGGATTTCGCTACCACGCGCGCGACCTGGCCATCATGCGCGCCAGACAGGCCTCTGCGCTCGCCGTACTTGGCTCGGCGACGCCGTGCCTCGAAACCTATCACAATGTCGTCCTCGGCCGCTTCGGGCGGCTACTGCTGCCCGTGCGCGCGAACCCGGCGGCCGCCGCGCGGCCGCTGCCGGCGGTGGACGTCATCGATCTGCGCCGGCACTCGCCCGGCCCCGGGGGACTGCTTTCGCCGCCGCTGGTCCTGGCGGTGGAACGGACCCTCGCCGCGGGCGAGCAGAGCATTCTCTTTCTCAACCGGCGTGGTTTCTCCACGATGGTCCACTGCTGCGCCTGCGGCCAGGTTCTCCGTTGCCAGGACTGCGCGGTCTCGCTCACGCTTCATCGCGCCCGCGGCCATCTGCTTTGCCACTATTGCGGCCGCGCCGAGCCGATCCGCCAGATCTGCCCGCAGTGCAAGAGCCCTAGTCTGGAAGGCATGGGCAGTGGCACCGAGCGCGTCGAGGCCCAAGTGCGCGAA
>JADGRD010000326.1 GCA_017881285.1 Pseudomonadota bacterium
AATCGTACCCCGGCCGCTCGGCGAGCCCCCTCATCGTACGCGCTACGAGCGTCGGCCTCTCACCCCTGCGGGCACTTCGGGTCCTTCACGCCCTGCCCCTGCACCCGCGGCTTCGCCGCGCCCTCGCCCGCTGCGCGGGGTGAGGCGATCCGGCCGCTACGGCGGCCATCGGCCCGCCAGCCGCCGGATCTCGAGGCGGATCTGGTCGATGGCGGGTTCATCGAGCGCCGCCGTTGCCACGGGCTTGGGCTCGTCGAACGAGTCCAAAGCATAGGGCACATGGAGGGTGGCAATCAGGGCAGCTATCAGCGCAAGAGTCATACGTCAGCCAAACCGTGGGGCATCGGGCCTGGCCTGGCGAACAGATGGCCCTGCATGAGATCGACCCCCAGCTCGATCAAGGTCCTGCATTCCGATTCGGTTTCGACCCCCACGGCGACCACGTTCACTCCCGTTTCGGCGAACAGGGCCGTCATCGCCGAGATGACCTTGCGCCGGGTGGGCGAACTGTCGACTCCGCGAACCAGAGACATGTCGTACTTGACGAACGTGGGTTTCAAGGTGGTGAAACTGGCAAGACCCGCGTAGCCGGACCCCAGGCTGTCGAGCGCGATGCGGAATCCCACGGCTCGCAGGCGATCGACGCGTGCCCCAACATCTGGGACCGACGCGAGAGAGGCCCGTTCGGTCACCTCCAGGACCACGCGGTCCGCCACCTTCGACAGCGCCGAGCCAGGGTCGTAGAGGTGATCATCAAGCAGATCGCTACCGTGCACATTGACGAAGATGAAGGGTACGGGTGCGCTCGGCAGTTGGGCCGCCACCCGGTCGCGCACGATGCGTCCCATCTCGACCATTCGGTCAAGCCGCTCGGCCGCGGAGAGAAACACGCAGGGATTGACCATGGTTGGCTCGTCGGTGCGCAGCAGGGCCTCATACGACACGATTCGCTTTTCCTTGCACGAGAAGACCGGCTGGTAGGCCATCCAGAGGGATTGCAGCCCACGGTCGAAAAGCTGCTGGAGGCTTGCGCGATCTTCCGCCGGTCTCCACGCCGCGCTCGCCAGCTCGATCGCAATCCGGCGAAGCACCAAGATACGGTGCGTCTGGGCCGATAGGATGGCCGTTTCTTGTAGCTGCTCCACGGACAAGGGTTTGAACAGATAGCGGAAGGCCGCGTGCTCCACGGCCGAGATCGCCGTGTCGAGGCGCGGAGTCCCCGTGACGAGAACGACCGGAACGTCGGGATCGCACTTCTGCGCGGCTTGCAGTACCCCCACTCCGTCCACGCAGGGCAGGTTGATGTCGGTGACAATCGCGTCATAGGCATTGGCGAGGAGAGCATTCACCGCCTCCTGGCCGTTGTCGGCACAGTCGACTTCGAATCCCACATTGCGGAGGGCGCGCGCATAGGCCCGCAACAGCAGGGGGTCATCCTCGGCAATGAGAACGCGGGATCCGGCTGGGGCGGATCGAGTCGCCTTGGCAGGCGCGACACTTTCGACAGACACGGAGGCGGCAGTCGGGTTCATGCTTCAGACAACAGCAAGGCTCGTACCGGCGACGCGGGAGACTCGAGGGCGGGAATTCCTGGGGAGTTTCGCTGGCCGAGAGACTTCGGCGGCGAGGCCCGAAAAGAAGACCGTCGGCCTGCCGGCGTGCCTGGGTGGCGGGCCGTCGGAATTCCGATGGTCCCCTCGCCCGCTGCGCGGGGCGAGGCGTGAAGTGGGGTCCGCGCGTTGCGCTTCGGGCTGGCGCGTCGTACACTTAGGCCGGTCTGGAAGCAGGGAAATGCTGTCCTTTCCTTGCATGTGATGTGGACTTGGGAACAGCGGCACGGCCACGGCCGGTGTGCTCGAAGCAGGGAGAGAATCGTGAAGGGAAAGCGGTCCACGCGGCCAGCGAAAGTTGCGAAGGTGCGTCGGCGGGCGGCGAAGAGCCTTCCCGAGCCTCGCGAGGGCAAGGTCGCCGCGACTGCGGCGCCTGATCGCGCGCGCCCGGTCCACGAACTCCAGGTACACCGAGTCGAACTGGAGCTGCAAAACGAGGAACTGCGACGAATCCGGGAGGAACTGGAGCAGTCGCTTGCGCGCTACACCAGTCTGTACGATTCCGCGCCGGTCGGCTATCTGACCCTGAGCCGCGCCGGAGAGATCCGGCAGGTCAACCTCACCGGGGCACGCCTGGTGGGTCAGGAACGCGCGCGGCTGGTCGGCGGGCGCCTCGGTTTCCTGCTCGCCGCCGAAAGCCGCCCGGCCATGAATGCGTTCCTCGCCACGGTATTCGACAGCGAGGCCACGGAGGTCTGCGAGGTCGTGATGCAGCCGGAAGGAGCCGCGCCACTCACGCTGGAGCTCACCGGCATCCCCACAGAGGACGGGCAGGAGTGCCGGGTAGTCGCGGCCGACATCACTGCGCGCAGGCAGGCGGAGGAGGCACTGCGCGAGAGCGAACAGCGACTGAGCGAGGCCCAGAAGCTGGCTCAGCTGGGCCACTGGATCTGGGATGTGACGACAGGCGCCGTCGAGTGGTCCCCCCAGGTCTTCAAGATCTTCCAGCTCGACCCGCGCACGTTCACACCGCGAATCGATTCGATCCTGGACCTCTCGCCCTGGCCCGAGGATCACGCGCGCGACAAGGAATTGATCCGCAAGGCGATGGAGTCGCGCGAGAAGGGAAGCTACGAACAACGGTTCCTGCGTCCGGACGGGAGCAATGGGTACTACCAGTCGACCTTCCAGGGCAGGTACGACGCCGCTGGCGTTCTCGTGTCCATCGTGGGGGCGGTGCTGGACATCACCGAGCGCAAGCGGGCGGAAGAACGGATCGCGGGGCAACTAGAGGAGCTCCGGCGCTGGCAGGACGTCATGCTGGACCGCGAAGACCGCGTGCAAGAGCTCAAGCGCGAGGTCAACGAGCTGTGCCACAACGCGGGCGAGTCCGCGCGCTATCCCAGCCAGGAAGCCAATTCGGTGGATGTCGCGGCCCGAAAGCCGGGATCATGAGCGAGCAGCCCACCATTCTGGCGGTCGACGACAGCTCCGTGTTGCTGGCGTTGCTGGTCAACCTACTGACGACGGAAGGTTACCAAGTGCGTACCGCCGATAGCGGCGAGCTGGCGCTGGCGGCCGTGGCAGCGAGCCCGCCGGACCTGATCCTGCTGGACGTCCAGATGAACGGCATGGACGGAATCGAGGTGTGCCGGCGCCTCAAGGCGGGCGCGGACACGCGGCACATTCCCATCATCATGATGAGCGCGTTCGCCGAGGTGAAGGAGTGGGTGGCGGGCCTGCAGGCGGGCGCCGCGGACTACATCTGCAAGCCGTTCGAGAGCGAGGAGCTGCTGACCCGGGTCGCGACCCACCTGGCCCTGCGCCGGGCGAGGCTCGCCCTCGAAGAGGAAGCGGTCATGCTCTACCAGACCACCACGCGACTGGAAGCCGAGATCGCGCGGCGCCAGCGCGTGGAGGATGATCTGCGCCGGAGCCTACGGCAGGCCGAGCGTTCCCGCCGGGCGCTGCTCAGCGCCCTGGAGGACCGGAAGCTGAGCGACGCCGAGCACGCGCGGTTGACAACAGCCATCGAGCAGGCCGCCGAGATGGTACTCATCGCCAATGTCCAGGGTGCGATCCAGTACGTCAATCCGGCCTTCGAGGCCGTGACCGGCTACACGCGCGCGGAGGCCCTTGGCCGCAAACCAAGCCTGCTCAAGAGCGGCGTACAGGACGAGGCCTTCTACCGCGCGCTTTGGGAAACCGTCAGCGGCGGGAAGACCTGGCACGGCAGGATGGTCAACCGGAAGCAGGACGGCACGCATTACACCCAGGACGCGACCATCTCGCCGGTGCGTGACGCGACCGGGGGCATCACCAGCTACGTCGCGGTCGAGCGGGACATCACCCACGATCTCGCCCTGGAGGCGCAGTTTCTCCAGTCCCAGAAGATGGAGGGCATCGGGCGGCTGGCCGGCGGCGTGGCGCACGACTTCAACAATTGCCTGAACGTCATCCAGGGGTTCACCCAGATCTGCCTGGGCAAGCTGCACGAGGGCGACCCGCTGTCGGACGATCTCCACCAGGTGCTGAAGGCGAGCGATCGCGCCGCATCGCTCACGCGCCAGTTGCTCGCGTTCAGCCGCAAGCAGGTGTTGCAGCCGGAGATGCTCGACCTCAACCAGGTTCTCGCCGAGATGGAGAAGATGCTGCGCCGGATCATCGGCGAGGACATCGATCTGGTGCAGGTCCTGGCGCCCGACCTCGGCCTGGTCAAGGCCGACCCAGGGCAGCTCGGACAGGTGATCATGAACCTGGTCCTCAACGCGCGCGACGCCATGCCGGGCGGGGGCAAGCTCATGATCGAGACCGCCAACGTGGAGCTGGACACGGAGTACGCGGCCCGGCACGAGGAGGTGGAACCAGGGGACTACATCATGATCGCGGTCACCGACTCTGGGATCGGCATGGACGCGCTGACGATCTCCCGTCTCTTCGAGCCGTTCTTCACCACCAAGGCGCCCGGAAAGGGCAGCGGCCTCGGGCTGTCGACGGCCCACGGCATCGTCAAACAGAGCGGCGGCAACATTTTCGTCTACAGCGAGGTTGGCAGGGGGACAACGTTCAAGGTCTATCTGCCGCGGGCGTTTTCGGCCGCCGAAGCGACAGCCGTCAAGCCCCGGCCGATCCCGCGCCGGGCCACGGGAGACGAGACCATCCTGGTGGTCGAGGACGAGGAGGCCCTGCGCCAGCTCACCCAAAGGCTCCTTGAAGCAGCCGGGTACACGGTGCTATCCGCCTCGGACGGGGACCAGGCGCTCCGTATCCATGCGCAGCACATGGGCGACATCGATCTCCTCCTGACCGACGTGGTGATGCCGCAGATGAGTGGAAGGCTTCTGGCCGAACGGCTGATGAAGACGACGCCAACCCTCAAGACCATCTACATGTCCGGCTACACCGACGATGCGATCATTCACCATGGTGTGCTGGACGCGGGGATGCATTTCCTCGCCAAACCGTTCACCGAGGCCGATCTGACGCGGAAGATCCGGGCGGTGCTGGACGGCACCGCCGCTCCTTCCGGCACGGACTGGGAGGCGGTCACCGACGAGGTCGATGAGCAACCCTTGGCCCCGGATGCGCTGCGAACGCTTCCCGATGATGTCTTGGCCAGGCTTCGCGAGGCAGCAGTCGCCGCGAACCACGACGAGATCA
>JADGRD010000327.1 GCA_017881285.1 Pseudomonadota bacterium
CGTCCAACAACGGACCCCGCCGGTCGTCATCAGGGCGCAGCTATTGTAGCCGCCCGCTGCGATGGCCTGCACGCCGTTCAGGAAGTCGGTCGTGGGTGGGGCGGTCGCGGTAACTTGCTCCCAACACCGAACCCCACCGGTCGTCGTCAGCGCGCAGGTGTGCGAGCCGCCCGCCGCAATGGCCTGCACGCCGCTCAAGAAGTCGGCCGTGGGTGGGGTCGAGGGGCCGAACATGATCGGGGCGGCGGCAGACAGCGTGCTGCCGCCCCAACATCGGACCCCCCCAGTCGCCGTCAGGGCACAGGTGTGCCGGTCGCCCGTTGCGATGGTCTGGATTCCGCCGATTGCGTCGGTCGTCGCGGGCGTCGAGCGATCCGTCCTGGTGCCGTCCCCAAGCTGGCCGGTGGAGTTGTCGCCCCAGCAGCGAACGCCACCAGCAGTCGTCAGGGCGCAGGTGTGGGCGCTACCCAGGGCGACGGCCTTGACCGCGACGGTACCAGGGCCGCCGCAAGGGCCAGGCGTGCCGCCGGCGCCAGCGGTCCCCGTGCCCCCAGTACCTGCCGCACCCCCGAGACTCGCGGAGCCACCATTCGTGACGCCACCCGTGGCAGCGCCACCGGAGCTACCACCAGTGAAAGCAGCGCCACCGCTGCTTGACGTCCCACCGTCGCTCGACATGCCGCCAAGGCTCGACGTGCCACCCGTGCCCGACGCGCCACCGACGGTGGTGGTTGTTGTCCCGCCCATCGCCGTGGTTCCGCCAGTGCCGGATGTGCCACCGACGGTAGTTGTTGCCCCGCCCATCGCCGTCGTGCCGCCGGTGCCTGACGTGCCACCGGCACGTGACGTAGGGGAAGTCTTTCCCCCGCAACCCGCTGCCAGAAACACCAGACACCAAGTCAGCAAACCCAGACGATTGCCTGTTTCCATTTGTCGCTCCATGGACGGCCAGCCCGACGCAATGGTCCGCAAGTCTACCTCACGCCGGCCAAGGTTCGCAGCGCGTTTGCGAATCACGATTGCGCCGTGAGCTGGGCAATTTTGTGTGAAGCCAATCCCACCGCGTCACGCACCGTCTCACGGATCTTGAGACGCTCCGCCACCTTGGACATCTGATGAGAATGGTCAACGGAGAGCGTGCAATGAGAACGAGACTCGGTTTGGTCTATTGGGCGAGCGCATGGACGCTGTTCGCGGCGTGCGGAGACGGGAACAACCACCACGGTGCGGGGGACGCCGGCAGCTCGGCAAGCGGCGGCAGCCGGGGCACCGAGGGTGGCTTGCCGACGGGGGGCCGGACGGGATCTGGGGGCGCGGGAAGTGGTGGCCGCAGCGGATCCGGGGCTTCCACCGGATCCGGCGGCGCCAGCCCGAGCGGTGGCATCACGGGCACGGGCGGTGTCACGACCACGGGCGGTTCGCGCGCCACCGGCGGCAGCATCGGGACCGGTGCCGGCGGCACGTCCGGGGCAGCCAACGGAGGCTCCGGCGCGGGTGGCGTGACCGGCCGCGGCGGAACGCTGGCGACCGGCGGTGCCCAAGGCACGGGGGGCGCCGCGCTCGACGGCGGTCTGCGCGATGGCGGGGGCGGAGCGGTGGACGCGCGCGTGGAAGTCGCCCTCGGCGACGCGCCGGCCATCGATGCCGCGCTCGACACCCGGGGTGGGCGTAGCAGCACCTGCGTTGGGCCATCGTCGGCCGCGCTGGCCAATGCGTCCCTGCCACCCGGCTACTGCGCCTGGACTTGGGCCAGCAATCTCAGCGCGCCCCGCGGGATCGCGCGTAACGAGGCCGGCGACATCTTGGTCGTCGAGCAGAACGCCGGCCGCGTCACGCTGCTCTATGACGACGACGGCAACGGCGTCTCCGACAGCAGCGAGCGCGTGGTGCTGACCACGACCAGCGGCCTCAATCACGGTATCGCCCTCTCCGGCGGCTACCTCTACGCCTCAAGCGCCACCACGGTCTATCGCTGGGCGTATACGGGCGGCCGGCAACCGCTTGGGTCGGCGCAGACGGTGGTCACCGGCATTCCGAGCAACGGCCACAGCACGCGCACGCTGCTCTTCGATCGGGACGGCAACCTCTACGTATCGGTGGGTTCGCAGAGCAACGTCGACACCAACATCGACCGCGCGCGCCTCATCCGCTATCTGGCCTCCGCGCTCGGCATGTCGTCCACCTTCGCCGAGGGCGAGGCCTTCGCGACTGGCCTGCGCAACGAGGTAGGCATCACGCTCGATGGCCAGGGTCGCGTGTGGGGTGTCGAGAACGGCAGCGACGACCTGTCGCGCAGCGACCTGGGCGGCGACATCCACACCGACAACCCCGGTGAGAAGCTGAACCTGTTCGCGCAGCCCGGCCGCTTCTACGGCTATCCCTACTGCTGGACCGAGTACTCGCTGCCCACCGGCGTCGGCATGGGCCGCGGCACACAATGGGCGTATCCGTCGACGATGGACGACGGCACGCACAACGACGCGTGGTGCAGGAACGCCACCAACGTGGTGCTGCCCGCGCTGGCGATGCAAGCGCACAGCGCGCCGCTTGACATCAAGTTCTACGCCGGTGGTGCCTTCCCGGCCGACATGACCGGCAGCGCGATCGTCACCTTCCACGGCTCGTGGGACCGGACCCCGGCCACCGGCTACAAGGTCGTGCGCATCCCCTTCGGCCAAGACGGCATGCCGAGCGGCGATCCCACGCCCTTCCTCGAGTACTCGGGCGCGGGCGATAACGGCTCGGGCTGGCCGCACCGCCCGGTCGGAATCGAAACCGGAATCGATGGACGCTTGTTTATCACCAGCGACGCCTCGGGCATCGTCATCGCCGTCGGCTACAACGGTTCCTGACAGGAGGCGGCCGGACGTCCGGCCGTGGCCACGCAGTGGCGCTGGTCGAAGGAGCACACCGATCCATGACGTCGATTGTTAGGGAGACGTGGCCGCGCAAAAGGTCAGCGGCGGGGTGTCGCCATCTTCCGCCCTGGACCGGTGTCCCCAAAGCCCCCCGCGCTGGACTCCGCCGGGCGAAGCGCGGCTCCATCCAGGCATCGATGTTCGGATTGCTCGCGCTGGCCTCTCCCGCGTGGGCGCAGACACCGGCGACTGTGAACATTTCGGTCGACGCGACCGTCGCCGGAACGCCGCTCCAGCGAGTGTGGTCGTTCCACGGCTACGACGAGATCAACTATACGACCGTGCCGGAAGGAGAGACGCTGCTCCGTGCCATCGTCGCGGCACACACGGCGCCTGTGCATATCCGCAATCACTTCCTCCTCAACACCGGCGATGGCGCTCCGGCAATGAAGTGGGGATCGACCAACGTCTACACCGAGGACGCAGCCGGCAATGCGGTTTACAGCTGGACGCTGACCGACGAGATCATGGACACCATCACCGGGGTCGGCGCGTTTCCGTTCGTCGAGATCGGATTTTTGCCCCAGGCGCTCTCCACGCACCCGATCCCTTACCGCAACTCCAGCACCTTCACGCTTGATGGCGGGTGCTTCTATCCCCCGACCGACCACACGAAGTGGGCGGATCTTGTCCGCGCGTGGGCCACGCACGCGAACGGACGCTACCCGAACGTCGCGGCGAGCTGGCTGTGGGAGCTGTGGAACGAACCCGACATCGGTTACTGGCACGGCACGTTCGCCGACTACGCGAAGCTCTACGACTACACGGAATCGGCGCTGCACGAGGCGATCCCGAATGCGGCGCTCGGCGGCCCGGCGGTGGTGTACCCCAACGGCAACTTTCTGAACCAATTTCTGCAGCACTGCGCGACGGGGACCAACGCCGTCACCGGCAAGACGGGGACGCGCCTGGATCTCGTGACCTTCCACGCGAAAGGCGGCGTGGCGATCACCCAAGAGCACGTTCAGATGGATCTTGGCAACCAGCTTCGGCTTCACCGTGCCGGATTCGAGGCGGTCGCGGCTTTCGCCCAATTTGAGCAGACGCCCATCTACATCACCGAGGCGGATCCCGACGGCTGCGCCGCCTGCCCGGCGAGCGACACGCCCGCCAATGCATACCGCAACTCCACCGCGTACGGTGCGTACGAGATCGCGATGATGAAGCACACCATCGAGCTCGCGGCCCAGGTGGGTGTCCAGCTGGGTGGCCTGCTCACGTGGGCGTTCACGTTTCCGGGCACGCCGCATTTCGCCGGGTATCGCGCCCTCGCAACGAACGGCATCAACTTGCCCGTCATGGGCGCGTTCAAGCTGCTGGGCCGGCTCGACGGGATCCGCTTGCCCCTGGCGAGTACTGGCGCACGCCCGCCGAGCGACATTCTCGCGAATGGTGTGCGCGACCAGGCGGACGTCGACGGCATGGCCACGCTGGACGGCACCGCTGTCCAGGTCCTGATGTGGAACTATCACGATGACCTCGTGACCGCCCTTGCCACGCTGGTGCACCTGGCGATCCGAGTGCCGGCAAGCTTCGGCGCGAGCGTACGCGTCTCGCACCTGCGCGTCGACGACGCGCACGGCGACGCGTACACCGTTTGGGTGTCGCAAGGCATGCCGGCGAGCCCGTCGGCGGCCCAGGTCGCGGCCCTGCTGCAGGCGATGGATCCCTCGCCGCTGGTCCCGGATGGGACGGGCGCAGTGGCGGCGGATGGTACAGTGGGCGTCGACTTCGAGCTGCCTCGGTTCGGCGTCTCGCTGGTTACCATCCAGCCTGCGGGTGGCGCGGACGATGGCGGCACGGGCGCGACAGCAGGAGGGGGTGGCGGGACGAACGCGAGCAGCGGCACGGTTGGCACAGGGGGCACCAGTGCCGGTGGGCGAGGCGGCTCGACGTCATCGCCGGGGCGGACTGGCGGCGGGTGTTCGTGTGGCGTTGTTGGTCGCGGTGACGACGCGGCCAGTACTGCGCCGCTCGGCATGGGCGCGCTGGCGCTCGTCATGGTCGCGCGCGGCCGACGTAGCCACGGGCGCGAGATCAAGCAACCGCAAGCCGGATGTCGGGGGCGGCTCGCCAGCGACGCTCGCCGCTGACGCCTGCCCCGCGCCAAGACGGCATCCGCGCCATGGGTTCTCCGACGGTGCCGACGATCGACAGCCGACCGGTCCCGCTGTCCATCGTCGGCACCGTCGAAGGACGTGCGGCGCGGATGAGCGCCTGGCGAAGCACAGGGGATTGACTGTTGGAATTACAGGAAAGCGCCACGCAGCACAACACAGATGTTTTG
>JADGRD010000328.1 GCA_017881285.1 Pseudomonadota bacterium
GGCGGCGCGGGCGGCGGCCAATCGACGGGCGGGGCGCCACCGGCGAGCGGCGGCACCGGAGGCGGCGGCGGCACCTCCTCAACCTCCGTGCCCAGCGCGGGCTGCGGCAAGACCCCACCCGCGAGCAATCGCTACACCATCGATGTCGGCGGGACCTCACGCGAGTACATCCTGAAAGTTCCCGACGGATACGACCCGAACCATGCCTATCGGCTGATCTTCGGGTTCCACGGCGCCAAGTACGACGACAACTGGGTGGCAACGGGCAAGGCACCCGACGGCGGCACGCCCCTCTCCGGCCCCTACTTCGGCATCGAGAGCGAGGCCGCGGGCAGCGCCATCTTCGTCGCGCCGCAAGCCAACCCGACTTGGTCGTCGAGCGATCTCGCCTTCGTGGACGCGATGCTGGCCCTCTTCGAATCCCAGCTCTGCGTCGACAAGAGCCGCATCTTCTCGGTTGGCTTCAGCATGGGAGCCATCATGACCATCACCCTCGGCTGCAACCGCAGCGACGTCTTCCGCGGCATCGCGCCCATGTCGGGTTCGCTGCCGAGCCCTTGCCCGACCGGCCAGCACATTGCGTACTGGGCCTCGCACGGTACCAACGACACCACCATTCCCATCGCGAACGGACAGGCCGCCCGCGATGAATTCGTGAAACGCAACCACTGCGGCACGCAGACCTCGGCCGCGGATGCCAACAATTGCGTGATCTACCAGGGCTGCGACCAGAGCTACCCCGTCACCTGGTGTTCCTTCACCGGCGTCCACGAGCCGGCCCCCTTCGCCGGCCCCGAGATCTGGCAGTTCATCGCGCCGTTGTAATGGGGAACCCTGAGAGGAGTTAGCTCTGCACTCGGCACCTGCCACCCGCCCTGCCTCCCCCTCGCTGCGCTCGGCCTCGCCCAAACCCCTCCCGCGCTCTGGCGGAGGCGCGACGGGTCGCGGCCGAAGGCCGCGAGGGGCAGGGCGGGTTGGGCGTGGTCCCTAGTGTCGACGAAGTCGGCGGGCAAAGCCCGGCTACGCCTACGCGTTGAGTTGCTCACAGCTCGCCGCGGATGCCGAGCGCGGGCAGGAAGACGCGCAGGCTGTACTGGTTGACCTCGCCGGTCGACGGATCTTGGTTGAGTCCGTACACCATGCGATTGCCGGTCGCGTTCACGACCTCGACGTAGACATCCAGGGTGAAGGCATCGAAGAGGATGCGCCGCTCGGCGCGCAGGTCGACTTGATAGAAGGTCGGCAAGCGCACGAAGGCCTCGGCCTGGGTGCCGTTCACCAGCACGGGCTGGCCGGTGTTGAGATGGCCGCGGGCGCCCAGGGTGGTGCGGCCAAGCCGGTAGCCCACGACGAGATTCAAGATGTGGCGCTGGTCCCAGTCCGAGGGACCAATCAAGCCGCCGCCCAGGGCGCGCTGGTTCTGCGACAAGGTGTAGGACAGCCAGCCGTGCAACCGCTCGCTGACCGGCCGGCGAATCATCACTTCCATGCCGTACGAGCGGGCGTCGCGGCGAACCAGGAAATCGCTGGCCAGTGGGTCGGGCTCGAGAAGGGCCGGGTCGCGCAAGTCGGTCAGCACGTAGCGCTGGACGTAGCCCGTGACTTCGATTTCCACGCCCGGAACCCGCTGGGTGCCGATGCCCAGGGCCCCCTGCCACGAGGTTTGCAGGCCATAGAGGGCTAGCCCGAAATTCTCGGCAGCCGGGATCTGTACGGCCAGGCTGGGGGATTGCGAGAAGCGTCCGCCGCTGGCGACAAGCCAGGTCTTGGGTTCGAGAACCAGGCGAGCGGCGAGGCGCGGCCCGAGATCCATCTTGGTGACGCCGCTGATGGTGTAGCTGTCGAGGCGCAATCCGGGCGTCAGGGTCAGGCGCTGGCTGGCCCGAATGGCGGCCGAGACGTAGCCCGCGACGAGGACGGCCGTGCGCTTGCGTGCGAGATCCGAATCGCCAGCCTCGATGACGCTTGACTGCGGGCGGAACCATTGCACCTGCGCATCCACGCCGGTGTCCCAATCCACTCGGGTTGTCGAACGCTGGTACGCGATCCGCGGCAGGATGCTGTACGAGCTCAGGCTGATGGGCAGCACCCGCGCGAGCGGGGCGGTGCTGTTGTCCGCGCCCATGGCCAAGCGTAGCGAGAGCTGCCCCCGGCCCACGTTCCGGGTGGCGCGCAGGCTGGCGCGATGAAAGCGCAACAAGTACCTTTGGTTCTGGTAGCGGTCGTTGAGCACGCCAGTGACGCCGTTCGGACCCGCGCCGAGAAAATCGGCGGGATGGTAGAGCAGGTCGTCGCTGGAGCCGAAAAGCGAGAGGCCGAGGCGCCACCCACGCCAACGCCGGTCGGCCAGCACCTGATAGTCCCAGTAGGACAGGCGCAGGTCATTGCGCAGGAGCGAGAGCAGCACCCCGGTGTACGAATAGCGAAACGCCGCAGCCACGCCGCCATTGCCATCGGGAAGCGGCACCGACAACAGCGCGCCGGCGTCGTACAGGCGAACCTCGGCCGTCGCATGCAGCCGGTCCGCGGGCGGGGCTCGCGTCTGCGCCGCCACGATGCCGGCCACGTACCGCCCGTAACGTGCGGGGTATCCGCCCGGATAGAAGGCCATGCTGTCGAAGAGCGCGGGATGAATCACGGCCGGGCCGAGGAGCAGATGGAAGAGCAACGGCACCTGCAAGTCATCGAGGAAGAAGCCGGTGTTGCCGGGGTTCGAACCACGAATGGCATAGATGGGCGCTGGCCAGGCGACCGCCGCAACGCCCGGCAACGACTCAATCGTCCGAAGGGGATCGCCGAGCGAGCCAGGAGTGGTCGTGAGCTCAGGGCCACGCAGATCGACGCTCGGCTCGTCGCGCGGAGCCGTGACCACGGTTTCGTAGACCGGTAGGTTCGGCCGCGGCACCATGCGCAGAACCAACGGCGCAGGGTCGGCGCAGGCGTCGTGCGCGAGCAACAAGGGCTCGTACCCAGGCGCGCGGATGGCCAAGTCGTGGGTTCCGCAGGCCAGCGACAACTCGAACCGCCCGTCGTCGTCGAGCTCGCGGGCGGCCGCCGTCCCCGACGGGCTCGTTGCAACGATCTTCGCGGCAAGCACGGCTCCACGAGAACCCTTGGCGAGCACCCGGCCGCGCAGCTGGCCTCGCGCGGGCGCGCCGGCGTCGGGATTCAGTTGGGACGCGCCGTCGGCCGTGGCGTCAGGGATCTGAGCTTCCTCGACGACCCCGTCCACTGTCTCCGCCGCGCGCGGCAGATCGGGCGTGACGGAAGCGTCGGAGACCTGGCCAGCCACCACGCCGAGAAGCAGCAACAGCGTGTTCACGGCAATTCCGCCACCCAGAGTCCGTCGTCGCGAGCTTCGAGCCGGTTGCGGCTGAGAAACGCCACGCGCGTGCCCGGAGCGAGCGCGTCGGTGCCGGGTGGCACCGCGGCGGACTTGCCTCGATCGACGTCCACGGCATAGACGTCCTCGGCCAGCACGGTGCGCGCGCCGCTGGCGTAGTCAAGGAGCGTAAGCTCCCCACTCGAGCGCGACACCTGCCAATCGAGGAGGGCCAGGGCCCGGTCATGCCCCACGGCCACCAGGTGTCCGGCGCTGCCAACCGCGCGCGAGGTGCCGGTGTCCGCGTCCACGAGGTAGATGTCGTTGCGCCGATAGTCACTGGCCCAGGCCTCGACGAGCAGACGGCCATCATCGAGCTGCGCATATCGGTAGGCTTCCGTGCCGGCCGGATTGAGCGCGAGCGAAGGCGCGCGCGGATCGTCCGCCGACCCGACACAGATGGTGGGGCGCGGGCTCAGCTCCCAGGAAAACCAATGGCGGCCATCACGAGTGAACATGGAAGGTTCGCCCAGAAGCGGCGCAAACGGAGAGGGGCTGACATCCACGGTCGTCACGCCGCGATTCGGTTTCCAGATCGCCAGCCCGTTGGGGAGCGTCGAGAACCACACATCGCTGGTGCCCGGCCGCCATTCGCTTGCCCCGCTGAGGACCTTGCCGGTCTGCGAGGAATCCACGACGACGAAGGCATCGGCCATCCACTCGTAGATGAAGAACCGGTGATCCGTGGGCAGTGAGGGGTCGCCCCCCGTGATGGCGGTCCGGAACAGCAGGAAGTGCCCGTCGGGCGAGGCCGAGACGAATTCCGCTTGCCCCTTCTCCGCCGGGAATGGCGTGCTTTCGAGCGTGACGGTGTCGAGCCGCGCGAAGGGCGCCCCGCCCTGATCGGTGTAGAGGGTCAGCATCAATTGCGGTGTGAAATCCCCCACGATGGGAACCAGACCCAACTGACCGGTCGATGACATCAGCACCTCGGGATCCGAGTCCGGCTTGATGCGAATGATGTTCGAGCCCGAGGTGTCGCCGTTCGGCCCCGGCGGCAGAAGCCCGGCGCAGTAGAAGTCCTCGCCGATGAAGGCCGCGTTGTTCGCCTGCCAGAGGAACTGCTCCTGGCCCAGCCCGATGACATAGCCGGACCCGGAATCGCTGGCGAAGACTTGCGTCTGTCCCGGCGAAAGCAGGAAAGGCCGCACGCCCAGGCGTGGGTTGGCGTTCACCAGGGCGCCCTGCTGAGGGTTCGCGTACGCGAGAAACTCGCCGGCACCCGCGGCGAGATCGAGGCGCCAGAACTCGAAGATGTCCGCGATCCCAGGCGGGGTGCCGGAATTCCACCGCACGTAGAGCAGCCGCCCGCGGCTGTCGGTGGCGAAGGTGGTGCGCGTGGGATCTATGCCCGGGATGTCCATGTCCGGGATCACGGGCTCGACATTTGCCAGCCCATCCAGCGGGTGGGGCGAAGTCGTGTCGGCGAACGCGTAGACGTCGGCCACGGTTTCGCTCGAGTACGGGGCCGCGAGGCCAGGATTGCGCAGCGGCCCGGTGGCGAGCACATAGGACGGAACGCCGTCCCTTTCCGAGGGCGAAAGGAAAACGCCCGAGAGCGTGCGGTCCTTGACCAGATGCCGTCCCGCCGGCGGGTCGCCGGCGGGCAAACACCCGGCGAGCGCGCAGGCGAACGCGGCGGCAAGAAGCCGTCGCGCCAGGGCCGCATGCTCTCGGTCGGGTCGCACGCCCGGAGGATCGCGCGGAAGTCGCACCCGGTCCACCTTGGCGTGCACCGGATGCGACTGGGCTTGCCCCGATTCGGTGGACACCCAATGAAAGCGGAACAAGCCCAGACCCGGTACAATCCTCGCCATGGATG
>JADGRD010000329.1 GCA_017881285.1 Pseudomonadota bacterium
GAGTCCGTAACCCTCCAGGATGAGCAGGCCCGCGCCGTGGAAGAATTCCGCGATCTCGACGGACAGCGGCGCCCCACCCGAAATAAGGAAACGGCAGCGATCGAGGCCCAGGCGCTTGCGCAGCGTCGACAGGACGAGTCTGTCGGCGAGCGCGTACGAGAGACGCAACCCGACCGGCACGGGACGCTCGGCGCGAACGGCGGCGGAGAAGCGGGCCGCCACCGCGAAAGCCCAGTGCACGAGCGAGCGCTTGGCCCGACCGCCTTGCCGGGTGCCCGCCAGGACGGCGTCGTACAGCTTCTCGAAGATGCGTGGCACACCCGCCATGAAGGTCGGGCGCACCTCGCTGAGATCGTACTTGATGCGCGCCAGGCTTTCCGCGAAGGCGATCTCGGAACCGACGATGATGGGCGCCCATTCCACCTCGCGGCCAAGGACGTGGGCCAGCGGCAGGAACAGATACTGAACGTCCGCCGGGCGCAGATGGAAGGCGCGAACCCCACTCTCGCACGAGGCCACGAGATTGGCGTGGCTCAGCACCACGCCCTTGGGTTGGCCGGTGGTGCCCGAGGTGTAGATGATGGTGAAGCAGTCGCCGGAACTGACCGCGTCAGCCCGGCGATCCAGCTCGCCCGGGTTCGCCGCGTTCCAAGCCTTGCCTGCCTGGCGGAGCCCCGCGAGGGAGCGCGCCACCTTACCACCCTCCGCGCCCGGATTGGCCGCCGCGGGCCCTTCGATCACCACGATGCGCAAGCCCGGGTGCTGGGCAGGAAGTGACGCGAGCTTGGCAGTCTGTTCCGCGTTCTCGGCGAAGACCACGCTGGCGCCGCTGTCCGCGATGACGAAGGAGCACTGGGCAGCGGTGGTCGAAGGATAGATTGGGACCGAAACCAGCCCCGCCATGGCGATCGCCACGTCGCACAACACCCACTCGAGTCTGGTCTGGCAGAGCACCGCGACGCGCTGGCCAGAAGTGAGCCCCAACGCGCACAGCCCGGCGGCGATCTCCCGTGCGGCCTGGTCGGACTCGGCCCACGTCAAGCTCTTCCAGGCACCGTCATGACGGAAACGGAATGCGACGCGGTCGGCGAACTCGCGCACGCGCCCGCCCCAGATGCGGTTCGCGCTTCCGGCTGAGGTGGTGGGTCGGTCTTCGCGGACGGACACGGGTCACCCATAGTGATCGCGCGGCCGGTCCAGATCAAGCGTGGGGCGTCTTGGGTTGTATCCTAGGTCTTCCTCTCGTAGTATCCATCCTCATATCCGTCCTCGTAGCTTCGGGTTTCGGTTCCTTATCGCCAGAGATTTCAGGGACGATGTCTACCGCACCCCTGCCAGCACGCTATCGCATCATCGAGGAAGTCGGCCAAGGCGGCATGGCTGTGGTCTATCGTGCGTGCGACGAGAAACTGCGTCGAGAGGTCGCGGTCAAGGTGCTCCATGCGCACCTGCTCGCCGAACCCGAATCCAAGGCCCGCTTGGAACGCGAAGCCCGCGCCGTCGCCAAGCTGAACCACGACGGGATCCTGCAGATCTTCGACTACTCCAGCGAAGACGCGGCGTCATCGTACATCGTCACCGAATTCATCGATGGGCAGACACTCAAGCAGTTCCTGACCAATCGCAAGCTGCCGGTTCCCGAGATGGCGGCCTTGATCGTGATCGCGCTGGGAGAGGCTCTGTGTCACGCCCACTCGCTCGGCATCATCCACCGCGACATCAAACCCGAGAACGTCATGGTCCGGAAGGACGGCGTGCTCAAGCTGATGGATTTCGGCGTGGCCCAGGTCGTCGATCTCGAACGCATGACCGTGACCGGGCAGATCCTCGGCTCGCCGGCGTACATGGCGCCCGAGGTCCTCGACGGGCGCACCCTCGACTTCCGCAGCGACGTCTTCTCCGTCGGCGTGATGCTGTACCAGATGGCGACAGGGGTGTTGCCCTTCACCGGCAAGAACCCACACGAGGTCCTGCGGCGGGTCTCCGAGGGTAAGTTCGCCGATCCGCGCACGCTCAATCGTCTGGTTTCGGATCAACTAGCCAAGGTCATCGCCCGGGCGCTGGCGCGCAAGCCGGAGGACCGCTTCCCGACCCTGTTCGAGATGGTGGAGGAATTGCGTGGCTACACCTCGGACGCCGGGCTCACCCAGCCGCACGAGGAGCTTCGTCAGTACCTCACCGAGCCCGACGAGTACGAAAAGGCCGTGGTTCCGCGCCTGGTGTCCGCTCTGGTGGCATCCGGCCTGCGCGAGCAAGGCGCCAAGCACCGCGCCAAGGCCCTCGAGTTGTGGAATCGCGCCCTCGCGTTCGAACCGGACAACCAGGCGGTGCTCACCGAGTTGCGGCGCCTGGAACGGGGCGAGCGCCTGCGCCGATGGCTGATCGGCGGCGCTGTGCTCGGGGTGCTGGTCGCGATGGCGACCGGGGCTTTCTGGCTCGCGCGCAAGGCGCTCGACGACAGACGGGCGAATTCCGCTCCCGTAGCGAGCAGCGAAGCCGCGCGAAGGTTGGCATCGGCGCAGCACGCGAAGGATCGGGCACCCGGAAACGCCGCGCCCCAAGCGCGCGCCGCGGCCGCCCCGCGGAGTCAAGGCAGTGGGCCCACCCACGCGGCCCGCCGCCACGAAACCACGCCGGCCGAGAAGGCCCGCGCCGATGAGAACGGCAATGCCGCAGCGCCGGACGACGGGCCCGCGAGTATCACCCTCACCCTCGGCTTCACCCCGGCACGTGTCGAGGTCTGGATGGATGGCAAAAAGGCCTTCGACTTCGGCCCGCAGCAAAACCGCATCGAGGTCCCGTGGAACGGGGCACACCGGCTGGAGTTCCGCAACGACAGTTGCTGCAACCGCAAGGAGGTCGAGGTCGGGCCGCAGCTCTACCGGCCACCGGGGGATCACCTCTTCGTCAATCTCGACCCCAAGCCCGCCCGGCTGGTGGTCGCGCTCGAGCCGCCCGCCGCCGGCGCCTCCCTGCTCATCCGCGAGATCAACGACAACAAGGCCAAGCCCTGGCACGCGCGCGCCCTGCCTGGCGAAAAGATACCGGTTCCCTTTGACGCGGGCGACGAGATGCGCAAGAGTCTGGAAGTGGTGGTTTTCAAGGGCGACAAGACAACGACCAACCAGGTGACGATCACCGCCGGAGAAACTCGCCCCGTCACGATCCACGTGGACGAGTAATTTTGGGCGCGAGTCTTCTTCTCACTGTTCTGCTCTTTCAAACGGCGGCACCTGTCGAGGAATTGCAGCGCGGAAAGAATGCCTACGACCGCGGCGAATTCCGCCGCGCCGTCGAGATCGTCCGGCCCCTGCTCTACCCCGATCTCCGCTTGCAATCCGAGAACCAGATCGTGCAGGCCCATCGCATTCTCGGCGTGTCCTATCTCTTCGAGAAGCAGCAGGCGGCGGCCACGGGTGAATTCCGCCAGCTGTTGCAAATCAGGCCGGACTATCACTTCGATCCCCTGCTCGACCCGCCCGAGGTCGTCGATTTCTTCAATTCCGTCCGCATGGACTACGGGGCCGAGCTGGCCCAGCTCGAGGCCAAGCACAAGCAGGCCGAGCGCGCGCGCCAGCGCGACAAGGAAGAGTGCGAGAAGGTACGGGCCGGTCCGGCCTTCATCGAGAAGCGCGTGGGGCGCAACTCCTTCACCGTCAGTTTTCTGCCCTTCGGCGCCGGCCAGTTCCAGAACGGCCAGCGCGCGAAAGGCTGGGGCTTCCTGACCGCCGAGACGGTGCTGGGGGCGGTGTCCGTCGGCGCCTTTGCCACGAACCTGGCCGTGTACGGTCTGCGCCCCCAGCGCACCTGCCGCTACGATGTCGGGGACTCCGTCTGCCCCCCGAACGCCATCGACCACACCGACGAGAATCGTTCGCGCTGGCTGACGCGGGTTCAAGTCGCAAGCGGCGCGATGTTCTTCGGCGCGGTAGCCTGGGGCATCATCGACGCCATCTACTACTATCAGCCGGAAACCCAGCTTAGCCTGGCCAGCCCGGCGCGCCGCCCGCCTTGGGCAGGAAATCTTCAGCTTTCGCCGGCTGTGATGGACCGCGCCATCGGTCCCGGTCTTTCCTTCCGTTTCTAGGCAGAAACAGCCAAACTCACGCCATGGCGACCCTCCGCATCCACGCGCCCGGAACCGGCGTGAAGGTCTATCACATCTACAAGAAGCTCACTTCGCTGGGCAAGGGCGAGGGCGTGGATGTGTTGCTGGCCGATCCCCTGCTCGCCGACACCCACGCGACCATCCACTTCGACGGGCGCGACTTCAACATCTCGGTAACCGATCGGGACGCCGACCTGCACGTCAACGGCCGGCGCCGGACCAAGCATCGGCTCTCCCAAGACGATCGCGTTCGTCTGGGCAGTGTCGAGCTGGAGTTCTCCCTCTACGATGAACCCGTGACCGACGAGGTGGCGGCCAAGACCATGGCCGAGCTGAACTCGTATAAGCGGCTCTTCGAGTTCTCGCAGAAGCTGATGAACAACTACGATCTCTCCGCCCTGCTCGACGCCTTGCTCGACGTGGTCATCCAGGTGAGCAACGCGGACAAGGGCTTCATCGTGCTGCTCGAATCCGGCGAGCCGGTCGTCAAGGTCGCGCGCAATCTTCGCCACGAAACCATTTCCGACGCTGTCCGCCACCTGTCCGACTCGATCATCAAGCGCGTGGTCGAAACCCGCCAGCCGCTCATCATTTCGGACGCGCTCAACGACACCAGCTTCAGGAACTCGCTCTCCGTCATGAACCTGCGCCTGACCTCGGTCATGTGCGTGCCCATGCTCGAGCGCGGGAACCTCATCGGCATCATCTACTTGGGCAACGACAACGTGGCCCAGCTCTTCGATCAGGCCGCTCTCGAGATTCTGACCATCTTCACCTCCCAGGCTTCGCTTGTCATCCGCAACGCGCTCCTGGTCAACGAGCTGCAGCTCGACAACCAATCGCTGCAAGAGCGCATCGAGCGCATCCGCTTCGGCGAGATCCTGGGTTCGTCGCCAGGTATCCAGGAAGTCTTTCGCAAGGTCCAGCGCGTGGCCAGCACCGATATCACGGTCCTGGTCACGGGCGAGACCGGTACGGGCAAGGAGCTCATCGCGCACGAACTGCACAACCGCTCGGCGCGCGCCAAGGGGCCCTTCGTCAGCGTGAACTGCGGTGCCATCCCGGAAAATCTGCTCGAGTCGGAGCTCTTCGGC
>JADGRD010000330.1 GCA_017881285.1 Pseudomonadota bacterium
GCAGCGTCCCGGACACCGCCCCGGCCGGGGCCCGCGCGCCGGGGGCCAGGTCGAGGAACCTGGCCATCCCGAAGTCGAGCAGCTTGACCAAGTCGAAGCTCCCTTCGGGCTCGACCCCCAGGCGCATGCCCTTCGCCTTGCTGCGGCGGACGATGCGGCGCCGGCCCTCGCGCTTGCAGAGGAAGATGTCGGCCGGTTTGAGACCGCCGTGGACGATGCCGGCCTCGTGCGCCGCGCCCAGTCCGCGTGCCACCTGCCGGAGGATGTTGATGGCCTCGAAGAGTGGCACGCGCTGAACCCGGTGCAGGCGGTCCCGCAGGCTCTCGCCCTCCAGATACTCCATCGCGAGGAAGACCGTGCCATCGGGCGTGGTGCCGAGGTCGGTCACGTCGATGACGTTGGGGTGGCGAATGCGGCTGGTGGCCCTGGCCTCGCCGATGAACTCCTCCACGACTTCCTTCCTCCGGGCGCCGCGGTCGTGCAGGACCTTGATGGCGATCGGCTTGCTTTGGGCGACGTGGCGGCCGCGGTAGACCACGCCCGTCCCGCCCTCGCCGATGACGCCTTTGATCTCGTAGTCGCCGACCCGCTTGCCCACCCGCGCCATGGCCTCGGCCGACACCAGAGGCGCTGCGTCGTGCGGGCAACTGTCCAAGGTCCCGGTCACTATTTGACCGCACTTGGTACAGGTACGAGTGGTCCCTGCGTTATGTTGCAGTGTGTCCTGCACTGCTGGCGAGTCTCCCATGCCTGTTTGTGGCTTCCCAGCCGCATTGTGGGGCATGATTTCTGTCCTGGCGCAGCTATTCGGCAGGTCTGCTTACGTCATTTCGGGTCCGTTGCGTCGCCCAAGCCATCTAAATAATTGAAATAACTAGTGTTATTACCGATTTGCCTTGCCGAGCGTCGCCCGCGCCCGGGCTGCGCCCCGTGCGACCGCGACCGGCGGCCAGACGCGGCCGCGAACGCGATCGCCAAGAATGCCAAGATTGCCCCCGTACTGTCGGGTCTCGACGGGCTTGCCATGTGACATCCACAACCGGAGGAGCCCGATGCCTGCGTTCCGGTCGAACCGGCGTTTCCAGTCGCACCGCCGGTAGGGCCGCCCGTGCCACCATTTCCGGTCGCGCCGCCGCTACTGGTCGCTCCGCCGGCGGCCCCGCCATTTCCGGTCGTGCCGCCGCTTGCGATTGCTCCCCCGCTACCGCTGCCGCCGCCGTTCCCGGTGGGGCCGCCCGTGCCGCCGCTCCCGCTCGCTCCCCCCGTGCCGCTGGGCGTGGAGCTCTTGCCGAGACTGTAGAGGTATCCATAGAGCGCGGTCTTGCCGCGCATGGTCTGCTGGGGTGTGAACTCGTTGTGTGCCCAGACCCACGGCGTATCGAAGCATCCCTCGCCGATCGGCCAGGTGTTCTTGAAATCCGCGGGATAGCTATCCTTGTACAACTTGGACGGCGACCCCATGGTCATGCTCGTGTCCCAGTCGTCGAGGTTGCAGTACGGCGTCTGGCCGGGCGTGGTGCCTGGCACACCGTCGTCGCGGCCGGCGGTGTACATCTGCTTCACGCCCCGTTTCGATTCGAGTGGCGTGGTGGAGGTGCCCATCTCGATGAGGTTGGCCGGGTTCCTGCCGAGGCCCCAGTCAGCCTCGAGGGCCAGCGCCTTACGAAAGAGATCCTTCTCGGTCGCGTCCGAGGTCACGGCGTGCGCAACCAGCGTGTGGTGTACGTTCTGGATGGTGCGGAAGTAGCCGTCGTTTTCGTTGGTTGAGCGTCGTGATGGCCGCGTATCCATCTTGCTGGTCTCGACGGTCTTGGCCTGGCTGATGACCGACGCCTTCATGTAGTCCCACAGCGACCGGAAGTGAACCGTCTGCGGCGTCATCAGGTAGCCGGCGGTGGCCCAGAGCTGGTTCCTGCCGCTGTTCAGGATCTCGGCGGTGGCCGTGGTGCAAACGCTCTCGCTCTGCACGACCGCCTCGTAGGTCTGGTCGCCGGTGACGTTGTAGAGGAATGCGGCCGCCGTCATCTTGAGGTCGCGCCCTCGGAACGTCGCCCCGCCCGCGTCCATGGTCTTGTCCAGCATCGTGTCGCGGGAGCCATTGCCGACGCCGTACGCCTCGCCCGCGGACGCCTTGTACTGGTCGGCCAGGGCCGTATTGCCCGCGATACGGAAGGCATCGGCCAACATGGCGGCGTTGGCCGCGCTCGCCCAGGCTGCCATGGCATTGGTACCGGCCTGGAAGAACTCATCCTTGGAATTGGGGTTGGTGATGCCGTACCCGAATTCCTTGCCATCGCGCACGCGCAACCAGAAATCCACCTCGTAGCGGGCCTCGTCGAGGATGTCCGGGATGCCGTTGCCGCTCTCCGCGATGCCGGCGTTGTCGTCGCGGATGGCGCCCTTGCTCAGGATGAACGGTAGCAGCATGTCGTAGACGATCGAGATGTGACCAAGGTGCCGATCCTTGTCGGCGGCGTCGGCGTGTCCACCCCATCCGTTGTCGTTGGTCGGGTTGCCCGTCTTGCGGAACTTTGCCCAGTCGTCCGGGTGGTCCCACACGTCGCTCGGCGAGAACGAGCTCCACTGGGCATCGGTGGGCTGCATGGTGGTGATGTAGACCTTGGTGTCCGCGGGATCCTTGCCTGGAATGTATAGCGGCGTGCGCGGTGGCGGCGAAAGCTTGGCGGCGTTGTCCTGCCCCAGGCGCATGTAGAAGAAGCCACGCACCGTGATCTTGAAGGGATCGCCATAGATCGCCGGCGCGACCTGGAAGTCCTGGCTGCACCCGACACCATCGACCACCAAGCGGTAGGTTCCCTGCGTGGCGAAGGACGAGAAGTCCACCGCCCACACCGACGAGCGCGTGAGGTTGTAGCCGCCGACGTCGGAGCCGCTCGCCTTCCACAAGGCGACCTGCCCGACCTCGGTCGGCTGGTTGGTCGCAACGTCAACCAGGTAGACCTTGTTGCCGACGAAGGCCTTGTAGTCGCGCGCGCCGCCGTCGCCCAGCCAAGAATAGAGATCGGCCGCCTTGTGGGGCGCGTCCGGCGCATAGCCCACCAGGTTCACGTGCACTGCCTCGGAGCGGGTGTTGTACACGTCGAAGGTGAAGGGTTGCGACGTGACGTCGGCGTTGGTCGCCGCGGCGATTTCCAGCGTGTACGACAGGCCTTGCTGCAACGAGGTCGGCAGCTTGAGGTAGATCCAGTGCTGGTAGGTGTACTCGTACGCGTAGTCGCTGCTCACCCAGCCCCCCTGGGACTGGCCGCTCAGTTTCTTCTTGCGCGAGCACGCGGTGGGGTTCTTGCCAGCCGTGCCGTAGCTTGCGTCCTGCGACGACTTGATGGTCCAGCTGCTCGTCAGGGCGGCAGCGGTCGTGCTCAGCTCCGGCGTGTAGCGTGTGACCTTCTCGCCGGGCACCTCGTGCGCCACGTCACCATCGGACACCTGCACGACGAGGTAGTCCTTGTCGAGCGCGCTCACGCTGATGACCTTGGCCGCCTCGGCACGCAGCGGCGCGACGACAGGGAGCGCGAACACCGCACATATCGATGAAAGAAGCCGTGTCCTCATTTCTCACTCCCAGGTTGGTGGTTTTCCGATCCCCGTCCGAAGGCAGCTACCCGCTACCCATGATAACCTCCTGCCGTTCATGCCGGCTGGACAAATCACCCCTTGCCGGCGCGTCCCAGGCGAACCACAGGTCGATGCCAGGGTCTGGTATACTGGGTCGAGACCACCCGGGAAGGTGAGTCATGTCCGAGTCCCCGCCCATTACTGTGTAAGGACTTTGTCCATGACAAAACGCAGTCGTTCCGGCCAAGTTTTCGCCCTGCCAGCCAAGTTATGCTTCGTCGCCTTTCTCGGCGCGCTCGCCTTGCCTGCAAGCTGGGGGTGCAGCAACGGTTCGATCGTCTCGCAGGGTGGGCAAGGTGGCGTCGGCGGCAACCGCTCGTCGTCAGGAGGCACCGGCGGCGTCAATGTCACCATTACGTTGACGACATCGACTCGCCCTGCCGATGCAGGCACCGACGCCAATCGGACCTGCACGCCTGATTCCGGCAAGTGCTATGCGGTCGTCGATGCGGGAGCTTACTGTGGCGACGGCATCGTGCAGGCCGATCGGGGTGAGAAGTGCGACGACGGCAATCGCATCGGCGGCGACGGCTGCTCGGGTACCTGTCAAGTCGAGCCGAACTACACCTGTCCGGTTGCGGGACAGCCATGCATCTCGACCGTCGCCTGCGGCAATGGGATCCGCGAGCCCGGCGAGTCGTGTGATGACGACAACACCAAGAGCGGCGACGGCTGCTCGGGCACGTGCAGCGTCGAGCCCGGGTATACCTGTCCGGTCGCGGGACAGCCCTGCCAACCGCTCGTGACCTGCGGTGACGGCCGCCTGCAGTCTGGTGAGCAATGCGATCTCGGGAGCGACAACGGAAACGGCAAGGGGTGCGACGTCCATTGCGGGCTGCAACCGGGGTGGGCGTGCAAAGGCCACACCTGTCAGCTCGTTCCCGTGTGTGGCGATGGCCAGGTGACGGGCGGCGAGGAATGCGACGAAGGGGCCAAGTCCTCGGGCACTGGCTGCTGCGAGAACTGCAAGATCATGGCCAGCTACTGCAGTTGTCCGCCAAGTGGCGGCGTTTGCCAGGACAACTCGCGTTGCGGCAACGGCGTGTTGGAGAAAGAGGAGCTTTGCGACGACGGCAACACCAAGGATGGCGACGGCTGCACCGCGAAGTGCCAGATCGAAACTGGCTGGCAATGCCGCATGGCCGGCAAGCCCTGCAATCCCCTGTGCGGCGACGGGAAAATCCTGCAAGGCGAGCAGTGTGACGACGGCAACTCCGATACCGGGGACGGTTGCTCGTCCATTTGCCAGATCGAGCCCGGAGCCAGCTGCTCGGGCACGCCTTCGGTCTGTACCAAAGCCATTTGTGGCAACAAGAAGGTTGAGGCGGGCGAGAGCTGCGACGACGGCAACACGGTGCCCTTCGATGGCTGCTCGCCGACCTGCCAGAAAGATCCCGAATGCGGGACGAGCACCAGCGCGGTCGGCGCCTGTAAGACCGCGTGCGGTGACGGCATCCAGGTCCGCGGGGTCGAGGAGTGCGACGACGGCAACGTGCTCGACCACGACGGCTGCTCGAAGGACTGCAAGATCGAGCCTGGCAACACATGCCGG
>JADGRD010000331.1 GCA_017881285.1 Pseudomonadota bacterium
GGTGCTGGGGACCGGGGCAGAGTGAGGAACGGGCCACCGCCTGGGCGACCCTTGACCGCCGCTTGCCGACACTGCCCCCTCGGCTCGGGGGGGACAGCGGTCACTGCAACGGGTACGACGTCCCCCGCCGCGGCGAGCTGGCTGGGCGCAAAGCGTCCGGCGGTACCGCGAACGTGTTTTCCGGATCGGCGGCGTAGGGAAAGGAGCCGCTCACGCTGCCGGCGGGATCGCGCCAAGCGATGGACTCGATATCCCGGAGAAGCTGGGTGTGGCCCGGGGCAAGGCGCTTGAGCGGAGCGTTTCCGAGGAAACCCGGAGCTACGGCTCGGCGCGCTTGAAGGTGTCGCACTGCCGCGCGTCGCCGCTGTCGAAGCCGCGGCGGAACCAGCGCATGCGTTGCTCGCTCGTGCCGTGGGTGTATCGGGTGGCGTCCTGGTTGCCCAGGGCATCGTCGCCGATGGCGTGTGCGGCGTTCACCGCCTCCTTCAGATCCTCGTCGTTGATCGCCAGCGACGCGCGCGCGGTATGACCCCACACGCCCGCGAAGCAGTCGGCCTGCAACTCGACCCGCACCGAGAGCTGATTCTTCGTCTCGCCACGCACGCCCATCTGCATCGCGCCAATGATGTGCTGGACGTGATGCCCCACTTCGTGCGCTATGACGTACGCCTGCGCGAAATCGCCTGGCGCGCGCAAGCGCCGCTCCATCACCTGATAGAAGCCGGGATCGATGTACAGCGTGCGGTCGGCCGAGCAGTAGAACGGCCCCACCGCCGACGTCGCCTCGCCGCAGCCGGTGCTCACCGCAGCCGCGAAGACCGCCAAGGTCGGGTTTGCGTAGGCGGTCGGGACGCGTCCATAGCGGGGCAGCTCGCCCGCGCGGAACTTGGCCGACCACACGTCTTCGGTCGATGCGAGCACGACCCGGGAGAAGTCGCAGGCCTTGCCGTTGCCGGGGCTCATCTGGCAGACGCTGCCGCCGGCCTGGCCATCGTTCCCGGGACCACCGCCGCCGAATAGCTGTTGTTTCACCGACCCGGGCAGCAGGTAGTAGCCAGCGCCCACCACGGCCGCGACCACCAGCGTTCCCTTCCAGCCCAGGAACCGCATCAGCCCGAAGATTAGCTGGATGGGCAGTGCCGCTCCGGCCCGGCTGGAGCCGCTGCCCTGTCCGCGGTCTTCGAAATTGTCCGAGCGCCTTTGTCCTTCGATGTCCATGACGACCCGATCCTAGCGCCGAAACGCCCGAGTACCCGTGGAAGCGTCGGTTACCGGATCGGATCGGCCGCGGTGGCCGTGACGTACCTTTCCTTGGCAAAGTGGGTCTGGAGAGCTGGCGACGGTCGTTCGTGCCAACGGGACCTACGTCGATGACCTTCCCCGCCGAGACGAGCGGAACCTCGTATTGCTCGAGCTGGATCAAGGTCTTCACCGTCCTGCTCTTCGGCGCGGTCTGGCAGGAGGTGCCGCTACATCAAATGGGCCGAGCTTCTGCGCCTGACCTTCGGGTTGACCGTGGACCAGTGCCCCGCCTGCGGGGGCCGCATGAAACTGCGCGCTCTGGTCCGTGACCCAGAAAGCATCGAGCGCTTCTTGCGCCACCAAGATCTCTGGTCTCCTCCGCAAGACATTGCCCCAGCGCGTGCGGCGCCCTACCCCCGCAAGGTGACCTGCCTTTCGCCGACACGCCAGCAACCGCTCTTCCCTGAGTCATGACCGCTCCGCCAAGCCGGCACGAGAAGCCGACCCGCGGCCACCGGCACCGGGCGTAGCTTGTCCTGCCGACGCCAAAGCCACTCTGGCTTACGCGCCTCTCGCCCAAATCCCCCCTGCCGGCCTCCCGTGGCCGCAGTGAACTGCCCGTTCGCGACCGCCGAATCCGACCGCCAGCCGGTTCAAAACGATTACGGACTGGAAAGTCATCGCCGATGTCCATGCGGCTTCACGGTAGTACCGGCCACTGGCCCAAGGTAACGGATCCCAACAACCCTATTGCCGGCCCGAACTTGGAGATCGCGTGGGAAACGGTAGCCTTCTCCTGAAGGACCTCGAACACATCGGCGTCGACGAGTTGTCGTACCGGCGGCACCACGAGTACGTCAGCCTACACTGCTAAAGCCGCGCCTCGCGAAGACGCCGCTGCAATTCCGCCGGATCGCGGGCCGCAGCCACGGCCACCTCGCGCGTGATCTTGCCCGTGCGGATGAGCTCGAACAGCGACGACTCGAAGGCGACCATTCCGTCCTCGCGACCAGTCTGGATCTGGCTTGCGAGCTGGTGTGTCTTTCCTTCGCGGATGAGCGCCCCAACCGCGTAGTTGATGGTCAGAAGCTCGATGGCGGGATAGCGCGTGCCAGGTCGAACGCCGGGAAGAAGCTGCTGGGTCAGCACGGCGCGCAGCGAACCCGCGACTTGCTGGCGGATCTGCCCCTGCTGGTGTTCCGGAAAAATATCGACGATGCGATCGATGGCCATGGGCGCGCTACCGCTGTGGAGCGTGGACAGCACGAGGTGGCCGGTCTCGGCGGCGGTCAGGGCCATTGCGACCGTCTCGCGGTCGCGCATTTCTCCGACGAGAATCATGTCGGGAGACTCGCGCAGCGCCGCGCGCAGGCCGGCGGAGAAGCTCTCGACGTGCGTGCCCACCTCGCGCTGGTGGATGAGGCAGCGCCTGGGCTGATACACGAATTCGATCGGATCCTCGAGCGTGATGACGTGGCGGGCACAGGTGCGGTTGACGGTTTCAAGCATGGCGGCGAGCGTGCTCGATTTGCCCGACCCCGTCGGGCCGACCACGAGAACCATGCCTCCACTCGCGTCGACCAGGCCCCCGATGCTGTCGGGCAAATGCAACTCGGAGAACGAAGGAGCATGCCGGTTGATGGGGCGCAAGGCGACCGCCAACCCGTGCGCCTGGGTGAAAACGTTCGCGCGAAAACGCTGCGGTCCCTCGTCGACGTCTGGAGCCACCCAGGGGAGGTCCACACTTCCCGCGCTTTCCAAGACACGGCGACGCGTTTGATCGAGGAGCGAGTCGACGAAGGCCTTGATCTCCAATTCGCCAATGGGCGCGGCCGAAGCCGCCGCGAAACCGTCGGCGGATCGGATCCAGATGGGCTGACCCTCCGAAATCACGATGTCGGAAACCTCGCGACCGGCGGCGCGCGCGATGATACCAGCCAGGCGGGCGGCCACTGCCGCACGGGCGGGATCTGCGTCAGCGATGGCCGGCTCCGCCTCCTCCACCGTACTTGGAAATGCCGCTTTGGCCAGCGAAGCTTCCGGGCCGGCGGCGACCAATGCCGCGGTCGCGCCCAACATGGCTTGCGCCGCTGGTTTTGCCAATTGGGCTCCTCCGCGGCGCAGCTTGAGTGACATGTTGTCACTGCTCCGTCGCGCCTCCACCGCGAACACTCCCTTCGCCGATCGGTATGCCGTGTCGCACGCACCTGACGCGCGCAGCGTCTCCATCTCGTCCGCAGTCAGCACCTCGACGGCGAAAGTCTCGATGGTCTGAAGGTCGAGCGGCGGCATGGTCAGGCCGCGGCCCTTGCCTCCGACAAGAACAGGGATCTCTCGCGCGCGCAGAACGATTCCTGTCGCTTGTTGCGCGTCAATGAGCGTCAGGAGTGAATCGATAGCCGCCATGGTTCACCAAGTAGCAAGAGTCGGACCAAACAGGATGTCACCTCCGCCAGCCAGCGCAAGACCTAGCACTTGCTCGACCAATTCGCATTGTATCGCCCCTGCCTTTTCGGGCATGCTAGCCGGCCATGGACTATCGACCGCTGGGAAGAACCGGCTACAACGTCTCGACCATCAGCTTCGGCGCTTGGGCCATCGGCGGCACTTGGGGCCCGGTCGAAGACAGCGACTCGCTCAAGGCGCTTCATCGTGCGGTCGACCTAGGCGTGAACTTCTTCGACACCGCCGATGTCTACGGGGATGGTCACAGCGAACAGTTGCTGGCGCGGCTGCGGCGTGAGCGCGGGGAAACAATCGTCATCGCGACCAAGGCCGGACGCAGGCTGAACCCGCACACCGCCGACGGCTACAACCGGGAGAATCTCACCAGGTTCGTAGAGCGCAGCCTGGCGAATCTGAAGACAGACGCGCTCGATCTGGTGCAGCTCCACTGCCCGCCCACCGACGTCTACTACCGCCCTGAGGTATTCGAAGTGATGGATGACCTCGTGCGGTCGGGAAAGATCCGATTCTACGGGGTGAGCGTGGAGCGCGTGGAAGAGGCGCTCAAAGCCATTGAGTTTCCCGGCGTGCAGAGCGTGCAGATCATCTACAACATGTTCCGCCAGCGCCCGGCCGAGCTGTTCTTCGCCGAGGCGAAGCGTAGGCAGGTGGGCATCTTGGCGCGGCTGCCTCTGTCGTCTGGTCTGCTTGCGGGCAAAATGACGGCGTGCACGACCTTCACGAATGACGATCACCGTACCTTCAACCGGCACGGCGAGGCATTTGATCGGGGTGAGACCTTCTCCGGCATCGACTTCGACACGGGGCTGGCGCTGGTCGAAGCGCTACGGCCACTGGTTCCAAAGGGCGCATCCATGGCCTCGTTCGCCCTGCGCTGGATCCTGATGAACGACGCGGTGACCTGCGCCATCCCCGGTGCCAAGCGGCCCGCGCAAGTTGAAGAAAACCTTAGCGCCGCCGCCCTGCCGGCACTGCCCGCAGAAACCATGGCGGCGGTAAAGCAAATCTACGATCGCAATTTGCGACCACTCGTCCACCCGCGCTGGTAGGCCAGGGGAGATTCATGAACACGTACTTTCAAACTCGACGGAATGGCTCGGTTACGCACTGGCTGACTTGTTTCAGCCTACTGTTCGGGCTCGGAGCTGGCAAGGCGTTGGCCGATGACAACGATCACGAACACGGAAGGCACGGAGGCCAGCCAGGGCAGCAGGGACAACAGGGGCAGCATCAAGGGCAGCAGGGACAGCATCAAGGGCAGCAGCCCCAACAACCCCAGCCGCCTCAGCAGCCACAACAACATCAGCAGCAGCCACAACAGCCGCCGCAACACCAGCAGCCGCAGCAAGGCCAGCCGCGGCAACATCAGCAGCCGCAACGTCAGCCGCAGCCCCTCCAAGGGCAGCCGCAACGTCAGCCGCAGCCACTCCAAGGGCAGCCGCAACAGCATCAACAGCCACCCCAGGGGCAGTCGCA
>JADGRD010000332.1 GCA_017881285.1 Pseudomonadota bacterium
TTCTACCGCGACGTACCGCTCATGCCGTCGGAGAACGAGAAAGGCGTGATCAAGCCTCTGGCCCTGACAGCGGTTCCACTCATTACCTGGAGGCTGCGCAGCGTTGGCGATAAGGAGAGCCGAGTCGTGATGCAGGGCCTGCACACATGTGCAAACTGCCATTCCTTTTCCGCCGACGGCAAGACGCTCGGCTTGGATATGGATGGACCCCAGAACGACAAAGGGCTCTATGCCATCGTCAAAGTCCAGCCGCAGATGACGATTCGCAATGAGGACCTGGTCGCATGGAGCACCTCTCGGGGAAAGTTGACAAGCACGCTGCGGGTGGGGTTCATGTCGCAAATCTCGCCCGATGCCCGGTACGTGATCACCACCCTCAATGACCCCGGCATTGACCAGACCGACCATCAGCGCCACAAGAATCCGATAGAACCCGTGCAGAATCTCTACGTCGCGAATTTCAAAGACTATCGTTTCCTGCAGGTCTTTTACCCCACCCGCGGCGTCCTGGCCTGGTACAGGCGCGAGTCGGCGCACCTGCAATACCTACCCGGCGCCGATGATACGCACTACGTGCACACCAATGCGGTATGGAGCCCGGATAACAAGTATCTGGTATTTGCGCGAGCGCAGGCGCGGGATGCGTATCCCGCCGGCGTCCAGCTCGCACAATATTCCAACGACCCGAAAGAAACGCAGATTCAGTTCGACCTGTATCGCATCCCATTCAATGACGGAAGAGGTGGAAAGCCCGAACCGATCCTGGGCGCCTCACGAAATGGGATGAGCAATTCCTTCCCGAAGGTCTCTCCCGACGGACGTTGGATCGTATTCGTGCAATCCCGCAACGGGCTATTGATGCGTCCTGATGGCCAGCTTTTTATCGTGCCTGCAAACGGTGGCGCCGCCCGCCGCATGAGATGCAATACACCGCTCATGAATTCCTGGCACAGTTTTTCGCCGAACGGCCGGTGGCTGGTTTTCTCTTCGAAGAGCCAGTCGCCCTACACGCAAATGTTCCTGACCCACATAGACGAGTCGGGCAATGACAGCCCGGCCATCCTGATCGAAAACGCCACGGCGGCCAACCGAGCGGTCAACATCCCTGAATTCGTGAATATCCCTCCGGACGGAATGGTGAAGATCGACACGCCGGCGGATGAATATGCCCTCCACATGGATCTTGCGGTCGAGTTGATGAACAAGCGCCAGTACGAGGCTGCCGCGCTGGAATGGAACAAGGCGCTGAAGTTCGTCCCTGCAAACCCGAGGGCACACAACAGCCTTGGCGTTGCTTTGGTGGAAACCGGAAAGCTGGATGAGGCGATTGCGCACTATCGTGAGGCGTTGACGTTGAATCCGCAGTATGCGGAGGCCTGCAACAATCTCGGCGAGGCATTGGCGGGCAAAGGTGCCGTCAAGGAGGCAATTGCACAATTCGAAAAGGCCGTCCGACTGGCTCCCGGCTATCCCACTGCCCGCGCGAATCTCGGCATGATGCTCGCCCGCACTGGGCAGTCGGATAAGGCGGTCTTCCACCTGAAAAAGGTCGTGGAGGGCAAGCCTGACGCGGCCGAGGCCCGCAGGAATCTCGGTCACGCGCTGGCTGAGAAGGGCGATTTCCGGGAAGCGAGCCTTCAATTGGAGAAGGCGGACAGACTGTCAGGCGGGAAGGATCCTTTGACGTTGCATCTTCTTGGACGGGTCTACGCCGACTTGGGCCGATTTCCTGAATCCATTCAGGCCGAACGCCGGGCACTTGCGACGGCAATGGAGCAGAACAGCCCAGATCTCCTAGAAGCCATCAACGCCCATCTGAATGAAATGCTTCAAGTTGGGCAGCCCCCTGCGCCTCCGCGCCCTCATCAAGACCCGTGACATGCTCCAGGAGCTCTGAATTCCCTTTTCGTATGTGTCCGGTAGATGACGTGGAGGGTGCGACCGGGGATCGGCCCCTGTCTTTCGCGAATTCGCCGCGAGGAACCCGTGGTGTCCGACACAGCATCGCCGTGGCTCACGCAGCTTCGCAGTGAGGGTCTCGACTTCAAGCTCCCGATTTCGACCATTTCGCGGGAAAATGCTGTCGCTGATTTGCTGGACGTACACGACCGGCAGCGGAAGCAGCTTACCTCAGCGAGGCCAGCATGTCCTCGATCTTGTGTAGCAAGACACTGCGAGGGAACTGACGGCGGAAGTTGGCGGCAACCTGGCGGGCCTCGCCGCCGCGGCGGAGGCCGACCAGGGCCTTCACGCGCAGAACCTCGCGCTCTTCCGAGAGGCGCCCGGTGGGGAAACTGCGCTCGTGCTCGGCCAGCAGCGGCAACACGGACAGGTAGTCGCCGCGGGCATCGGCCTGGCGCGCACGGACGAGCAGGCGTAGCTCCTCCAGCCTGGTTTCGTTCTTCGCGGTGACCCCGGTCCAGTGGCTCGGCGCGGATGCCTTGGGCGACACGGCCGGAGACGCAGGCGCAACCGGCTCGGGCGCGACCTGCGGGGCAGGGGCCGACGCAGGCGTCGGCTCGGCGACAGCAGGTACGACCTGCGTGTGGCCTTCGGCAGGCGACGGCACGGGCGCCGGTGGCCTCAACATCTGGTAGGCGGCGGCTGTCCCGGCCGTGAGAACCAGGCTGGCGGCCGCGGCGTAGAGCAGGCGGCGGACCGGCGAGGGGGCCTGGTGCGGGGCGATCACCACCACGTCTCCCTCGCGCAGCGCCTCGCGCGCCCGGGCCAGAATACGGGCGCGAGCCATCTCGGGCTGCGTGGCGATGACCCGTTCATGCGCCAAGAATGCCTCGACCGCGGGCGAAAGCGGCGGAGGCGTCCGGCTCGTGTCGCTGCCAATCATCGGATGACGCTCCTTCCCTGGATGTGCGTGACGGCGGCCTCGAGCTCGCGGCGTGCCTTGCGCAGGCGCGAGTAGGCGGTGAAAAGCGGAATGGAAAAGGTCGCGGCCACCTCCTGCACGGGAATCTCGTCAAGGTCATGCATGACCAAGACAGCGCGCCATTTGAGTGGAATGCGATTGAGGGCGTCGAGGACGATGGCGCGGGCCTGGTTGGCCTCGACCGTCCGCTCGGGGGAGGGGCCCCGATCCGGCTCGTCGACGATGGCGAACGGCACCTCGTGCCACCGCTTGCGCCGGTAGGACGCAGCCACGCGGAATGCGATGCCGAACAGGTACGGTTTGAGAGCGCGCGTGGGATCGTATTGCCGCCAAGTGCGCCGCAGCACCAGGAAGACCTCCTGGGCAAGATCTTCGACATCGTCCGGAGCCACGCCGAGGCGCCGGAGGGTTCGCATCAGATAGTCCAGCTCACGCTGGTATGCCTCCAGGCAGGCTTCGTCCATCGTGTTGCGTGACACGGTTCCCGAGCTCGGCTGGCTTGAGGCAACGCGTGGCTGGTTCAACAAAGCACTTCCGCCTTCAGTATGACATTGTTCCGGCTGGACCGGATTTGTCGTGGAAGACGCATCAGGACGTCCAGCCCGGCCAGTGCGCCAAGTCGGGTGCGCCTCGCCACGACCCCATCGAGATCACCCCCGCGCCGACGGCGGCGGGGACGGCCAGACACCCCGCTCTCCGTGACGCCCTTCAGACCGGCTGGTCGATGCCTGTGCAGACTGCAAGCACCCGCCGCTGCTCACCTGCTCCTGGCGCACGACCGGCGTCGTCGTCTCGTCACCGGCCGCAGACAGGATTCTGGCGATGGCCAGGACCGGACCCGTCATGGAAGACGCACCAGGACGTCCAGCCCGGCCAGTGCGCCAAGTCGGGGCATCTCCCAAACCGTCGCTTGGTTCAGCACGACCGTGCACCGCGTGGGCAAACCGAGGCCGTCGAGGTGGGCTGCCAAGAACCACGAGCCACCGAGCGGGAGGTCCGCGGCGAGCCGGAGGCCGGCTTGCGCGACGAAGCCGCCTGGCGAGCGCGGCTTTTCCACGCCCAATCCGGTCACGAAAACCGCGCTAGCCCGGCCGAGCGCGCAGGCCGAGAGCCACTCGTGGTGTCCACAAAGCGCCAGCGTGCCGCCCAGCAAGGTCTGACGAAAACCGCTGCCGTCCCACCGGCGTTCGGTCGACGGGTAGGTGGCCTCCGCGGCGATCTCGATCGAGAGGTTGGCCCGCCGAATCCCGAGGAGGAGGCGCGCGTCGCCGGTGATGGCGGGCGAGATCCGCCATGCCAGGGACGGGCCGAGACCCACCCACATCAGCCATGGCGAGGAGGATTGGGGCGTCGCGACCTCGGCCGCCGCCTCGGCTTCTTCCCGCGGGCGCGGTTCGGCGGCAGGCTCTTCCTTGACGTCGGCTTTGGGGGTAGTGGTCGACGGTGTGTCCGCAGGTTCCGCGGCCGTCCGTGGCTCGGTCGCGGACGGGGCGTCCGGGGCCGCAGTGGATGGCGGGGCGACGGCCGCGCTTGGGGCGGATCCGGCAGCAGTGGTGCCGCTCTTCGGGGAAGCGACGGCACTGGTTACAGCAGGCGGCTTGGGTCGCAAGAGGTCGATTTGCAGGCCGACGGCGAAGCTCATCTCCGTCAGGAGCTTCACGCAGTTGCCGTCCATGGCGACGAAGCGGCGCTCGCCCATGAGCAGGCCGTTGGCCTTGCGCCATTCGACGTGACCATCGACCGCGTTGGCGGCCCCGCCGACGCGGACCGTGACGTTGATCGAGGCGTCCTCGCGAAATGGGTCGTGGCCGATCCGATGGGCGACGTTGCGGCGGAACTCGGCATCGTCCCAACAGCCGTGCACCGAATCGTCGACGCCATAGTGGAGGACGACGTAGAGCTCGGTCTCGGCCGCCGTGGCGCTGTTTGGAAGCTCGGCGAGCGCCGTTGCGAGAGAGGCACTGACCACCAGCAGGCTCGACAGACCGCGAAGATGACGGGTGTTGCGCGTCCAGGGTGCCCGTCCACAGACAGGCATCCCCGGTGGCGAGATTCGACTGCTTCCGCAAGTGGCAGACATGAACTCAGCGCGGGGAACCATACACCGGCGCGCATCCTCGATCACCCGATTGTTGCGGGGGGAGGGCGTGGGCCAGCCATTGATCCGACGGCTGCCGCCGGCGGCACTTCGGCCGCCACCGAGACTGCGCTCGCGCAGCGATCAGTGCGAAACCGCCGTGGCCCATCCGTTGCCGGGTATCGCGAGCTGCAGCTTCTTGCCGGCGATCGCCACGGTCA